>JAITSW010000152.1 GCA_031287505.1 Propionibacteriaceae bacterium | reverse complement strand
CTCTTCCGATCTCCAAAAGAATCATTCGCAAATAGATCGCGGCTTTGAGGCCAGCGAGCACCTCGAGGTTTTTCAACACAAGACGATTGCCGGCCCCCGTCCACTCCTTATGCTGCTTGGAGTTGATGAATTTGAGGTCGTAGAGAAAGAAGTCGACGTATTTGGCGATGCGGACGAAGCTCTCGGTGGCCGCGACGCCACAGGTGTCAATACCGATGTTGAAACCTTTTGCTTTGAGTTTGCGGACAAGCTCGACGATGAATTCCTGATCTTGGGCCATCGCCTCGCCGCCGGAGAGGGTGACCCCGCCACCGGATTGGTCGTAAAACAGCAGGTCTTTTTCGACCTCGGCGATTATCTCGTCCACCGAATACCGCTTGCCGACGAGTTCGGGGACGCCCTGGGCAGAAATCAGGGTTTCTGGCTCGAATTGTTGCGACTCTGGGTTGTGGCACCACGGGCAGCGCAGCGGGCAGCCTTTGAAGAAGACAGTGGTGCGAATGCCCGGCCCGTCATGTACCGAAAAGCGCTGGATGTTGAGCACATTTGGGGTGTTCAATCTTCAACTCCTCTTGTTGCTATCGGCGAAAACCGGCCCAATAGAGATTGTGGCAGATGTAGGCAAGGGCGATGCTACTTTGTGCAGAAGCTTCCACAAATTGAGTGTTGGCGGGTATCGGCGGTTTGGGGCGAATCCCAAAACGGCGCCAACATGCCCTGGCTCCAGCCGCTTTGGCAGCGCAGATAAGCGGGTGACAATCTAGACCGATCGCCTGGAAATGCCATTTTGCGACGTGTTGCCTGGCGAGGAGCTCGCTAGCGCTTTTCCTGGGCTTCCCGGCATCTGATGCCGCGCTCGGCTTCGTCCAAGCGTTCTGAAATTGCGCGCTTTACGAAATTTGAGAAGTTGCCGGAAGCAAACCATTTTTGCAGCTCGGACAATCGCGGCCCGTCTACCAACTGAGCCGGGAAGAGCACGCCCACTATGTGTTGCCTGATTGCGGACGACCGTTCGGCCCAGCCATCTGAGCCGGATGAAATGGCCTCCACGACGGCCTGGTATTTTGGCAAATACCCAAGCAGGACGTCTTCTTGTCCGAAGTGGAAGAAGGAGCCGGCGATTTGGTAGTGGGTTTCGTTGGGGGTATCGGCATCGAGCACCAGGCGTTGCCAGGCGGCAGCCTTGGCTTCGGCAAGCGGTTGGGAGGCTCGCGCTCCGGCGGCTTTTTCGGCGCCGGCGGCGGTGTTGTCCATCTCGGCTTCGGCGGCGATTTCCGCGTCCGTGAAATTGCCCAACCGGGCCTGGGCGGCAACTATGCGCCAGCGAAGGTCGGTGTCGATTTCGAGGCCGTCTGGGACGAAGCCTTCGCGGGTTTCGGCGGCTAGGCGTTTGCGGGTGGGGGTGTCGAAGTAGAAGACGGGCACTTCGGCCCCAGCCCCCGAGAAGAGCCAGCGTTGCAGCATCCACGCACCCTCGGCTGATTTGTCGCAGGAGATGAAAGCCCTAGCGAAGGCGAGTTGATGATCGGAGCCGGGCTCGGCCTTCATGAGGAGTTGGTAGAGGCCATTGGCAAAGTGTTCAAGCAGCGCTTCATTGGCAGGGCGTTGGCCCGCGCCGCCGGCTGCCAAGTTGCGGGGTGAGAAATAGTTGATGGCGCTCAGGGCTTGGTTTAGCTGTGTGGAAACGGCCGTGGTGTCAGATTCGGCGGCAATTTGAGCTAGAACCAACTCCACGTAGTCGGCGGCAGGTAATTCCGCGTCCCGGCACATATCCCAAGCGGCGCCCCAGCAAAGCGCCCTGGCAACCGTTGAATCAAGGTCTTTCAGGCTGGAGGTGAGCGTTTGCAGCGAATGCGAATCGAGGCGAATTTTCGCATAGGTCAGATCGTCGTCGTTGATTAGGATGAGTGCGGGTTGCCTGACTCCGATCAACTCTGGAATAGGGGTTGAAGCTCCGTCGATGTCGGTTTCGATGCGAAGGGTGCGGGTGAGCTTGCCGTTGACTTGGTCGTAGAGCCCAATCGCTAAATGGTGTTGCCGCAAGACCGGGTAAGCCGCGATGGCGCTTTGCAGAATTTCGAAGCAGGTAAACCGGCCTTCGGCGTCCACGTCAAAGTTGGCTTGCAACGTGTTCACGCCCGGAGTCTCCAGCCAATCCTGGGAGAAGCGGCTCAAATCCCGCCCAGAGCTGGCCTCTAATTCAATGAGTAGGTCGTTCAACTCCGTGTTTCCCCAAGCGTGCTTGTTGAAATACTTTCGCACGCCGTCTAAAAAGGCCTCCTCGCCCACGAAAGCCACCAACTGCTTCAAAGTGGAAGCGCCCTTGGCGTAGGTGATGCCGTCAAAGTTGAGCTCGACAGCTTCCAAATCGACCATATCTGCGGCAATCGGATGCGTGGTCGGCAGCTGGTCTTGGCGGTAGGCCCAGTTTTTGCGGTTGTTGGCGAAGGTCGCCCAGGGGTCGTCACCCTTGCCGGTGCGTTCGCGAATCTTGTCTTGGCAAAAGTGCGAAGCCCATTCGGCGAAAGACTCGTTGAGCCACAAGTCGTCCCACCAAGTCATCGTCACCAGGTCGCCAAACCACATGTGCGCCAACTCATGCAAGATGGTGTTGTCACGCCCCTCATAAGTTGATTGCGGCACCCTTGAGCGGAAGATGTATTCATCGCGATGCGTGACGCATCCCGCATTTTCCATAGCCCCGGCATTGAATTCGGGGACGAAAACCTGTGCGTAATCGGCAAATGGGTACGGACACCCGAAGTGTTCTTCGTAGACGCTGAAACCGTTTTTGGTGGTCTCGAAAATGCGGTCGGAATCCAGATAGGGGACGAGCGACTGCCGGCAAGAAATCGACATGGGGACTTCGCCTCCGGTGCCGGTGTAGTCGCTGTAAACGGTGTGGAAGCGGCCCGCGATGATCGCTGTGATGTAAGACGAGATCGGCTTTGTCGGGGCGAAGTCAAAGCGAACCGCGTCATCTGACACCGGAACCGGCTCGACGGCAGGTGAATTCGAGAGCACGGTCCACCCCTTGGGGGCGACGATAGAGAATTCGAAGACGGCCTTCTCGTCAGGTTGCTCAAAGCAGGCAAATACCCGCCGGGCATCTGCGGGCTCATGCTGGGTGTAGAGGTAAACCTCGTCATCGACCGGGTCGACGAAACGATGCAGGCCTTCGCCGGTGCGGCTGTAGCGGCAGAGTGCTGAAATCTCCAGTTCATGCTCACCCTCGTCCACCGAGAAAAACACCTTGTCATCATGGAAGTTCGCCGCCGGCAGACGTTTCCCATCTAAATTGGCGAAGAGCAGCTGGTCGGCAATCAAGTTGATGAAGGTATCGGTATTCGCGCTGGTGAAACGCACTTTGGTCGCGGATGGGAAAAGCTGGGTGGCGTCAAAAGGCACTGGGGATTCGGCCTTTCCAGAAACGTCGACTTCCACCTGATAGCTGATGGCCTTGATGACGCTGGCGCGAGTCTGCGACTCGCTGCGGGTGATATTTGCTGGATACATCGGCTTCCTCCTGAGGCACCGTCCATCTTAGGTCAATCATGTTTGTATTTATTCCCCCGGTGCCTCGTCGGCAACTTCAGGCTGCCAATCCAATCGGAATTTTTGAGGCGATGGGGTGCTTGCTGTAGTTTTCGCAAAATTGAACAGTGATATTTGCGCCGGGCGCAAGGAGTCTTTACCGGCACGGCCAAGCTATGCTTGTCTAACGTGATTGATTCGAGAGTCAATGAAAGGTGGCACCATGATAATCCTTGAGACGACACAGGCGGACAGCCAAGGTTGGGGGACGATTGCGTTCATTGTGATCCTGGTGCTCGTCGCCATTGCCGTCGTAGTCTCCCTGATAATGGGATCCGTTGTCAGAAGGATAAAGAGGGGAGCGGTCGCATCTTTGCGCCAGCTCAACGATGATCGAAAAGCTGCCCCCGGGGTTTCTGTGTCCAATGAGACGCTGCGCCAGCGTAAGCTGCAAGACCGCTCCTTGAGCGATGAGGAATACGACAAGGTGCTTGCTAGAGAGGCGCGGGAAGCGGCTGGCCACCTAGGCTCGGATGCTGTTGGCGGAGCACTCTCAAAGATCATCGGCGGGGCAATTGACGCTGCCAAAAAGGATTAGCAAAAATATGGTGGGCAGGCCTGCGGCTAAAAACCGCTAGCTGTAGACCCGCCCGCCATGTGAATATCCGCCGGCGAATCAGGCTGCTTCTTTTGCCACCTGCGCGGCGGCTGCCCGGTATTGTTCCCGGACGACCGGTTGTGGATTAGCCGGATGGCTGGCCAACATGGATACCGGCCATGACGGACGTTCGCCGGTGAGAGCCCAAGCGGCTTGCCTGGCTGCCCCGTCGGCGACGTATTCGCCGGGAG
>JAITSW010000147.1 GCA_031287505.1 Propionibacteriaceae bacterium | reverse complement strand
CTGATCTGGGAGATCATCAAGGCGATCTTCCAGCTGGTGACTGGTCAGATTCCACTCCTGTGAGCAAGCAGTCGATGCTGGTGAGAGGGCTTTTGAAGACTCTTGACGGCTCTCTCACCAGCTCACTGCTCATTTTTAGAACCGATTGAAGAGAAATATGACGAAAAGCAAATACATCAGCCCCAAAGCGTCATACCTGCAGGCCATGCGGGGCGAAGAGGGTATGGTCACTGCCGAAATGGCATTTGCCTCGCTCTTTGCCGCGCTGTTTTTGGTGGTTGTCGCATGGATGGTATCGGTGTTGATGCTGCTGTTGGGTTCGCAAAACACGGCTTTCGAAGTTGCCCGGCAAGAAGCCAGGGGAGATGTGGCTGCAGCGACAAAGGCAAAAGAGAGCGCGCCGGCTGGGGCGCTGGTCACGGTGAACCGAACGGGAAAACGAGTAGCGGTGCGGGTGGAGTTGCAGGCTCGGCCTTGGGCGCGGTGGCTGCCGGCAATTCCCATCCAGGTCGAGTCCAGCGTCAGCGTTGAGTCGGGATAGGAAAAGCTGGTGAAGAAGATAGCCGGGGATCCCTATGGCGAGCAGGGCTCTGCCAGTGTGTTGATGGTCGCGGCGTTGCTAGCAGCGTGTGTGATTGCGGGTCTGGCAATGTGGATGGGGGCTGTGGTGAATGTGAGAACGCACGTTAGCGGGGCTGCAGATCTGGTTGCGCTCTCGGCGGCAAATGCGCAACGGGATGCTCTGCCGCCCTGCCAAGCGGCCAAAGAAGTCGCGCTTGAGAATCAAGTTGAGTTGATTGATTGCACTACCAGTGGAGACGCGTTTGATTTTGCGGTTTCAGTCACCGTTGGGCAGCGCTTGGCTATCTTTGGGAATGATTTCCCCGTCAGCCAGACAGCTCACGCCGGATGGCTCTGCGAATAGGGTATCGCCTACTTCGCCAGCCATACACAGGAAATCTACAGAAAGGGAAAAGCCAACGCTTGTTTTTGCCGGTCATTATTGAACTACCGCGTCCAAAAGGATGACTTGACGCACAGTAGAGTGACTACTGGATAACCGATGTAGGAGGAACAGTGGCTGACAGGGAAATTGGTGGGCCTTTTGCAGATGAGAGCCCATACCGGGAACCGCTGTGTGCCGGGCCGGAGAATCAGGCTCCCATAGATCAATCTGCCATGGCGCAGCCGAACCTGTCTGATGTCTTCGCCCCCGACAGCCCGCCTTTTGACCCCACGCTGCAATACCAGGCAAATCCGGCCTATCCCGTGGGGCAGCCATATCCGGCACAGCCATATGCGTCCACGCAGCAGTTTTACGCGCAGCAGTATTACGCCCAATTCTCGCCCATTCCCGGCCGGCAACACTTAGCTGACCAGGAATACCCAGCAGGTCGGGAGTATCCGGCAGGTCAGGAGTATCCGGCAGGTCAAGAGTATCCGGTAGGTCAAGAGTATCCGGCAGGTCAAGAGTATCCGGCAGGTCAGGAATACCCAGCAGGTCAGGAATACCCAGCAGGTCAGGAGTATCCGGCAGGTCGGGAATACTCGGCGGAACAGCAATACCGGACGGAACAGCAATACCCGACGGGACAGATCCCGCCACAGGGCTACTATCAGCAGCCGTTCCAGGGTTACCCCCAACAGTCATACCAGCCGTATCCGCCCTACCAGCCGTACTACCAAAACCCCGCTGCTCAAAGCATGGGCCAATACGGCAATTACCAACAGCCCCAAGGTGAATATCGACCGCAATACGCATATCAGGTGCCGCCAAAGTCCAAGCCCAGCCGAGGCAAATTGGCAACACAGATCACCGCCGGGATCCTCACTTTCGCGCTGCTGGCCGGCGGCGGTGGCTGGGCGGCGGCCAACTTAGTCTCAAGCGTCTTTGAACAAATACGCACTGAGCCACAAGAGCCAGCTTGGACCCAAGAGCCTCTTTTCCCCGACATCCCAATCCCGGGACAAGGCGAGCCGCTGTTTCCAGACGTCGAGAAGCCTGTCGATAGTGCTGATTCCGCCGGCAATCTAGATGCCTCTCCGGCGCAATCTCAAGGTATCGTGCTGATAAATGGCGACACTGGCAACGCAACAGCTGCCGGCACCGGCATGGTTATCGACTCTAATGGCAAGGTGCTAACGAATTACCATGTGGTAGCCGGTACCGTCGATCTAACCGCGAAAGTGGTAGCCACAGGCAAGACCTACAAAGCCAAAGTCATTGGATTCGATCAGGATCATGATGTGGCCTTGCTTGAGCTGGTAGACGCGAAAAACCTCAAGACCATCGCCATCGATAAAGACCCGGTTCGCGTCGGGGATGCGGTAAGCGCCGTAGGTAACGCCGGTGGCAGGAACCAGTTGGAGCGCTCGGACGGAAAGGTCACCGATACCGACTCCGACATCAAGGTGGAATCCTCATCACCTTGGGGGCAGTATGGGCAGTATGAGTCTCTCAAGCACCTTATTGCCACGAATGCCGGGGCAGAGCCCGGAGATTCTGGCGGTCCGATGTTTGACGCCGAAAACGAAGTCATGGGCATGACCACTGCTGGCTCGACTGCCGAGAACACCACCTATGCCGTTCCGATTGCGGACGCCCTGGAGATCGTCGAAACGATTGAAGCCGGGAAGGATTCCGGCACAGTCCGAGTTGGCCCCGCAGGCTATCTGGGTATCACGGCGATGGATGAGAAATTCCGCAGAGGCGGCGAAGGCATTGAAATCACCTCCGTGGTTCCCGACGGCCCGGCAGCCAGAATTGGCCTTACCGAAGGCTCTCGGATCGTTGAGATAAATGGCACTGCCATCAAACGCTCTACCAATCTGGCGTCCGTCATTAGAGTGCTGGAACCAGGGGACAGCGCGAGGATAACTTGGATCACCCCTGAAGGTGAACGCAAGTCTGGCTCGGCGATCTTAGGAGAAAGCCCGGTCAATTAACTTCAGCGTCCTTTGGTGTTGGCCTACGGCTGCTTTGAAATCATTGATTTCGTGGAGTTAGGCTGGACTTCCAATCAAGTGCTAGCGTTCATGCGGTACGTGGCCTCCGAAATAAGGTAGGCCGGGTGCTAGACGGATAGCCGAAGTAGGAGTTGAAGTGTCGCAAGAGAAGCACTGCCTAGTGGTGGTGGAGTCTCCCACCAAGATGCGCACGGTTGCGCAGGCGCTCGGAGCGGGTTTTGAAATTGCTGCCAGCGCCGGGCACGTTCGCGATCTGCCCACCAGCGCTGGCGAAGTGCCCGCGAAGTATAAAGGCGAAAAGTGGGCTCGCACAGGTGTGAACGTCGATAAAGACTTTGAGCCGATTTATGTGATCTCTTCGGGCAAGCAGTCGGTGATCAAAGACATCAAGGCCAAATTAGCCAGGGCCGACGAGCTCTGGCTGGCAACTGACGAAGACCGCGAGGGTGAGGCCATTGCCTGGCATCTATTGCAGGTGCTCAAGCCCAAAGTCCCGGTCAAGCGGCTTGTCTTCCATGAGATCACCCGGGGTGCCATCGCGGAAGCCACCAAGCACATGCGCGATCTAAACACCGACAAGGTGGATGCCCAAGAGACTCGCCGCATCTTGGACCGCCTCTACGGGTATGAGGTTTCCCCGGTGCTTTGGAAGAAAGTCATGCCAAAGCTCTCGGCCGGCCGGGTGCAATCCGTCGCTACTCGCCTTGTGGTAGACCGCGAGCGCGAACGCCGGGCTTTCACGGCCGCCGAGTATGCCGGTATTGACGTTGAGCTCGACGCCGGCGCGGATGCCGACCCGCGAACTTTCACCGCCGCGCTTACCTATGTCGGCGATCTCCGGCTGGCAACTGGTCGGGATTTTGACACTGCCGGCAAGCTCAGCGCCTCGCGGCTACACCTTGACCTAGCCCAGGCGCAAGTCCTGGCTGCGGCGTTGCCCAGTGCCAATTTCTCGGTCGAATCGGTTGAAGCCAAGGCCTATCGCCGCTCGCCATACGCTCCTTTCCGCACTACCACCTTGCAGCAGGAGGCGGGGCGCAAACTCGGCTTCACCGCCCAGCGCACCATGAGTGTCGCCCAAGGGCTTTATGAACGCGGCTTCATCACCTACATGCGCACCGACTCGGTAACACTTTCCACGACGGCCGTTGCCGCCGCCCGCGCCCAAGTCGAACAGCTCTTCGGCGCCGACTATCTGCCACCCAAGCCGCGCCTTTACCAGGCAAAGGTGAAGAATGCCCAAGAAGCGCATGAAGCGATTCGTCCGGCAGGAGACCAGTTTCAGACGCCGCAGGCGACGGGTCTCCGCGGTGACGATTTTCGGCTATATGAGCTTATCTGGAAGCGCACGCTGGCCTCCCAGATGAAGGATGCCCAAGGCAACGCGGTGACGGTCAAGGTCAATGCGGCTACCGAAAAGATGATTCAACTGGTGAATGTGAGTACTGGCGAAACTGGCAGCCATCACCATTTCACCTTGCAGGCCAATGGCCGGACAATCACCATCCTCGGCTTCTTGGCCGCCTACGTGGAATCAGTGGATGACGGCGCTGCCGATGACCAACAGTCCCGCATCCCGCAACTGCAGGCCGGAGCTGGAGCCACTGTTGAAAAGGTTGAGGCTGCAGCGCATCAGACCTTGGCTCCAAAACGCTACACCGAAGAGTCGTTGATTGAAACCCTGGAATCGCTGTCCATCGGACGGCCGTCCACCTATGCCTCGATTATTTCCACCATCACCTCGCGCGATTACATCTATAAGAAGGGACGCGCGCTTGTTCCGACTTGGCTGGCTTTCGCAGTCACCAAGTTGTTGGAAGAACATTTTGCCAATCTGGTCGATTACGCTTTCACGGCCGAAATGGAGCAGCAACTCGATGAAATCGAGACTGGTGAAAAGGTGCGCAAGCAGGTGCTGCATGATTTTTACTTCGGCGACAGCGCGGCAAAACATGAGGGTTTGAGCAAGCTGGTCAACGAGTTGGGCGAGATCGACGCCCGCCGGATGTCTACCTTTGAGATTGGGGACGACATTGTGGTGCGGGTGGGCCGGTATGGCACCTACGTCGAGAATTCGGCTGGGGACAGGGCAAACGTCCCCGCAGATTTACCGCCCGACGAGTTGACTACAGCTTTCGCCAAGGAGCTTCTCGCCACTCCGGCGGTGCAAGACCGTGAGGTGGGCAAAACTGAAGAGGGGTTGCCGGTTGTCGCCAAAGACGGACGTTTTGGTCCCTATGTGACAGAGGTGCTCCCGCCGGACGCTCCAAAGGGTGCCAAGCCGCGCACCGGGTCTTTGTTCAAGACGATGTCCGTCGATACCGTGACGTTGGAGCAGGCCTTGGCGCTGCTGAGCTTGCCGCGGGTGGTGGGGAATGCTGCTGACGGCGAGGAAATCACCGCGCAGAATGGGCGTTATGGCCCGTATTTGAAGAAGGGTTCCGAGTCCCGTTCGCTTGCCGAGGAAGACCAGATTTTCACGGTGACGCTTGAAGAGGCGCAGATGATCATGGCCGGGCCAAAACGCGGTGCTGGGACGCGCGCTGCCGCTGCCAGTCGGGAATTGGGCGAAGACCCGGCCACCGGTGGCAAGGTTGTGGTGAAATCCG
>JAITSW010000138.1 GCA_031287505.1 Propionibacteriaceae bacterium | reverse complement strand
CGACCAGTACTTGGCGCTGGCCAGAACGGTGAGCCACTATCTGATGGCCCGTTGGCTGGAGACCTCGCGCAAGAACCGGGATCTCAAGGTCAAGACCGTTGGCTATCTCTCTGCGGAATACCTCCTAGGACGCCAGTTGGGCAATGCCCTGCTGGCAACCGATCTGTCCGATATCGCCCAGACAGCCCTCAAAGGCTGTGGCCTGGACCTCTCTTTGCTGCGTAGCCAAGAGGTGGAGCCAGGGCTGGGCAACGGCGGTTTGGGGCGTCTGGCAGCTTGTTTCATTGACTCCCTGGCAACTATGAGCGTCCCCTGTATCGGCTATGGCATCCGCTATGAGTACGGCATCTTCCGCCAGACTTTCGTGGGGGGACGCCAAGTCGAGCAGGCTGATACCTGGCTGGGGCTGGGACAGCCCTGGGAGTACCCGCACCCCGAAGCCGCCATACAGGTGAATTTCGGCGGCCACACCGAGCATTATCTAGATGGCCAAGGCGTCGAGCGAACCCGTTGGCTCCCCTCATGGAATGTGATGGGCGTTCCTTACAATTATATGGTGCCGGGCTATCAAAACGGCCGTGTCAACATGCTGCGGCTGTGGAGCGCGAAAGCCACCCAGGCCTTTGACTTGGCCACCTTCAATGCCGGCGACTATGCCGAATCCGTCCGCTCCCAGACTTTCGCCGAGAATATCTCCAAGGTGCTTTACCCAGAGGATTCCACCCCGCAGGGCAAAGAGCTGCGGCTCCAGCAGCAGTATTTCTTTGCCGCCTGCTCGCTAAAAAACTTCATCGAAGAAATGCTTGAGCCTGACGTCGACCTTCACACTCTCCCTGATCGGGTGATCTTCCAACTCAATGACACCCACCCGGTGATTGCCGTCCCCGAGTTAATGCGGATTCTGGTGGACGAGCGGGAATGGGACTGGGACGAAGCTTGGGAGGTCACCAAACAATGCTTCGCCTACACCTGCCACACGCTCCTTCCAGAAGCTCTGGAAGTCTGGCCGGCTGAGCTATTGGGCCGGCTGCTGCCGAGGCACTTGGAGATAATCTGCCGCATCAACGAAGAATTCCTGGTCGAGGTTCGTCAGGCTTACCCCGGCGACGAGCCCCGGGCTCGGCGGATGTCCATCGTCACCGATTACCCACAGCGTTCGGTGCGGATGGCATATTTGGCCACTGTTGTCGGCTCCAAAGTCAACGGCGTCGCGGCTTTGCACTCACAATTGCTGCGCGACAAGGTACTGCCTGATTTCTCGCGGCTTTGGCCTGACAAGTTCACCAACGTCACAAACGGCGTCACTCCCCGCCGCTTCATCCGGTTGGCCAATCCGATGCTGTCCGAGTTGATCACCGACGCTATCGGGGTGGGGTGGCTAACCGATTTGGAACGCCTGCAAGAGTTGGAGCCATACGCCGAAGATCCCCAGTTCCGCGCGGCCTTCCGCAAGATCAAGGACGCCAACAAGACCAGGCTGTTCGATCTCCTCCAGGTTCGCGACGGCATTCGGCTCACCGGAGAAGGCATGGTCGACGTGATGGTCAAGCGTTTGCATGAATACAAGCGGCAGAGCCTCAAATTGCTGCATATTGTCACGCTCTACGAGCAGATAATTACCGGCAAAGTCAAGCCCCAGGACGTGACTCCCCGCATCTTCTTCTTCGGTGCCAAAGCGGCTCCGGGCTACCTTATCGCCAAAGAAACGATCTTCCTGATCAACTCGGTGGCCAAAGTCATCAATAACGACCCACGCGTCAAAGGCCTGCTCACGGTGGTCTTCCCGATGAACTACAACGTGATGCTGGCCGAACGGCTCATCCCGGCCGCCGATCTCTCCGAACAGATTTCGCTGGCCGGCAAAGAGGCATCTGGAACGGGCAACATGAAATTTGCCTTGAACGGCGCCTTGACCATTGGCACTGACGACGGGGCAAACGTTGAGATCCGCGAACGGGTGGGAGACGAACACTTCTTCCTCTTCGGCATGGTGGAGCCCGAAGTCGAAGCCTTGGCAAACCGCGGCTACCAGCCATACGAGTATTACGCCGCGAATCCAAACCTCAAGGCCGCCATCGACTTGATCCAATCCGGGCATTTCTCTAACGGCGACTGCTCTGCCTTTGGGCATTTGGTTTCTAATCTGCTCTATGAAGACCGCTTCATGGCACTGGCCGACTACCAGTCCTATGTCGACGCGCAGGCAAAAGTTGACGCTTACTATGGCGATCAAGACAACTGGGTGCGCTCGGCAATTCTCAATGTGGCCCGTTCTGGCTTCTTCTCCTCCGACAGGGCAATGGCCGAGTACATCGAGAAGATTTGGCACGTGCATAGCATCCGCTGAAACCTGGTGAGGCTAGAGTTGACCCAATCGATCTTTTTTGAGGAGGAAAGATGGCTCGCAAGCTCTACACCGGCCCGGTCGTGAATGTCACTTTTGATGGAGGGGTTTGCCAACATGCCGCCGAATGCGTCCGCGGGATGCCTGAGGTTTTCAACGTAAAACTGCGTCCGTGGATCAACCCAGACGTAGCCGATACCCCAGTGCTCGCCGACAGACTTCGCGAGGTTATCTCCCGTTGCCCGTCAGGCGCTTTGGAAGTCTTAGAGCACTAGCGCAGACGTGCGGCATTTCGCTATTCGCGGTATTCCAATAGCAGCCTGCGGTATTTCGCTGCTTCTGCTGACGGGTTGCGCCGTAGTCCCACCTGCTGGGGCACAACTGGAAAACCCGAGCCCGGTGGCTGCCCCGCCGGCGGGAGAGCCGCCAACACCGCCCAGCGCGCCTGCGGCCGCCAAGCCGACAGCGAGTGCAGATCCGGTAGCCTCATCAGGTTCTCCAGCACCATCAAGTTCACAGATATCTTCCCCCACGCCGGTGCCGCCTGCGGCGCCCAAGGCCGACAACCGCCGGGGCAGGGACCTCGACCAGCCGTTCACCGTGCAAGGCATCATGGTTGTCTCGAAGAAACACCCCGTAACCAAGGCATTTACCCCAAAAAGGCTTACCTCGCAAGGGCTCACCCCAGAAGCTGGCCAAGCGGCCAGCGAACTAATCGCCGCCGCCCGAAAAGACGGCATCACCATTAAGATCCGCTCTGCCTATCGCTCATATGCGACACAAAAAGAGGTATACGAACGGGCCTTGCGCACCTACCCCAGCGAAGCTCAGGCCAAGCGCTTTAACGCCGCTCCGGGCGAAAGCGAGCATCAACTGGGCACCTCAATCGACTTTTGGGACGGAAAACTGCGCGGGCAAGGCATCGCCAAAACCGCCTTGGGCAAATGGCTGTGGAAGCACGCTCGCGAGTACGGCTACATATTGCGTTATCCCGATGGCAGGGAAGAGATCACCGGCTACACCTTTGAACCTTGGCACTACCGTTACATTGGTATTGAAGACTCAATGAAGT
>JAITSW010000124.1 GCA_031287505.1 Propionibacteriaceae bacterium | reverse complement strand
GCACTGCGCCAAAACCAAGCCAGCGGCGAGCGCGACTGCCAAGGCCGCAAAACTCACCTTGGACACCCGGCTGCCAATCCAAGCTCCGAAGGCTCCCAGTCCGATCGCCCCGAAAATGGCGATACCGCCCTCCCAGATAAAGAAGGGGTTTAGCTGCCCAGGGCCGAAGTAATCTCCCCAATGGGTCAAGACGTGGTAGACGCGGGCCCCGACGACGCCCATCGGGATGGCGATGATGATGCAAGTCTCAAAGGTGTCGCTAGTGCCGCCGCGAGCCGTCCATCGTTTTACCCCAAGACCCCAAGCCGCGAAAATACCCAGCAAAATGCAGACGGCGTAGAAGTGGATGTTGAGCGGGCCAAGTTGAAATCCGGAGATACTCGGAGAGGGTATAAATAGCGGCACGCGTTTATTATCGCATCTTGGCCGGCGGCTGACTTGGTAGCATCTAGCTAGGAAAAGGAAAAGAGATGCATGATGAGCGATGAATCAGCCGTGCCTCCCGCTCAGGCTGTTGCCAACAGCGCCCCCGGCGCGTCGGCGGTTCCCGCAGTTGCGCCGGCCGGGGTCTCAGCTGCTGACGGGGCAAAAGAGACCGCCACTAACACGGGTGCTTGGATGCGTCGCTGGCGTAGAATTACCCAACCCACTCCCCCAGATCCGGAAGGCCGAAAACCGGCAAAGCAAGAAGGCATTTCCCTGCTCAACCGCAATCCGTTCCAAATCGGCTTCTATATGGCCTTTGGCGCGATAATTGCCTGGGGTTTGGTCAACGCGCTGATGCAGATTCAGGGTGTCCTAGTCTTGATGGCGCTCGCGTTCATGATCGCGCTGGGGATGAACCGGCTTGTCGAAGTCTTCCATCGGCGGGGGTTACGCCGCGGATTATGCGTTTTGATCGTAGTCGCCATCGTTCTGGTAGTGCTGGCTTTGGCAGTTTGGGCGGTAGTGCCGACAGTTTCAGAACAGATCACCCTGCTCTTTAACAATGCGCCGAGTTTCATCACAAATCTGCGCAACAACCCGCAAATCGCCGACTTAGACGACCAATTCAAATTTGTAGACTCGTTGGCCACCTTCTTCGCCGATCCGGAAAAGCTCATCTCAACCCTGAGCGGAGGTCTTGCCGGGGCGGGTGCCGCAGTTGCCGCAGTTGCCAGCACGGTTTTCAACCTTATTATCACCATCGTCCTGACCATCTACTTCTTGATAGCGCTGCCAAGCCTCAAAGAGGTTATCTACCGTCTCGCGCCGGCTTCGAAACGCTCTCGGGTGCGCTACCTGGCCTCCGAGATGATGAACCGCGTCGGAGGCTATATTTCCGGCTTGGTGTTGCAAGTCCTCATCGCCACCACCGTTGTGTTCGGCTATCTGTGGATCATCGACTTGGGCAAGTACTCATATGCGCTGGCCGTTATGACTGCCTTAGCCTGGTTCATCCCCATCGTCGGCTCCACGATTGCCATCATCGCAATCAGCGTCGTCGCCTTCTCGTCCTCGCCGGTATTGGGTCTGGTGACTCTGTGCCTGTTCTTGGTCTACCAAGAGTTTGACGCCTATTTCATCTCGCCGCGCATCATGTCAAAGTCGGTGAAAGTCCCCGGAATCATGGTGATTTTGGGCGCTATCTCAGGAGCCTATCTGCTCGGCATGATGGGAGCGATTCTCGCTGTTCCCACCGTCGCGGCGCTGATGTTGCTCTACCAAGAGGTGCTGATTCCACACCTAGACCGCAAGTAGCTAAAACAGCCGGTCCTCGGCGAAGTCTTGCCCACGCAAGAAGTCGTAGTCGACCAGCTTGCATTCGATGCTTTTTTGCGAAGCCACCACTTTTGCCTGCGGCTTAATCTGCTGCGCGGCAAAGATACCCCGGACGGGACGCAGCAGCGGGTCGGCATTGAGAAGCTCCAGATAGCGCGAGAGCTGTTCCACCCCGTCGATTTCCCCGCGTCTTTTCACCTCGACCGCCACATACGCGCCACCGGCGTCTCGAAACATCAGATCCACCGGGCCCACGGCCGTCGGATACTCCCGCCGCACCAAATTCCAGCCTTCGCCAAAGACGCCGGGAGAGGCAGCCAATAACTCTTGCAGATGCGCCTCGACGCCGTCTTTGACCAATCCCGGGTCTACCCCAAGCTCGTGAACCTCATCGGCGAACACTTCGCCGATAACAATCCTCAGCAGATCATCGCCGCGATTGCGCACAGTCCAGATTGCGCGCAGCGTCTCCCCCGCAAACGCCTCCCGCTGTTCGACGCCCGGCTCTTCCTCGGTCAAGTCGCACGGGGCACTCATCCAGTTCAGCGGCTTGAAGGCTCGGTCATCAGCGTGGATCGACACCGAGCCGTCCGCCTTTACCATGATCAGGCGCTTCGCCATCGGCAAATGGGCATCTAGCCGTCCAGAATAATCAACCTGACAACGGGCAATAAGCAAGCGCACTGTCATAATGTACTTCATGGCCAAACGTCCCTCGAAGCATTTACGCGCTCCGCGACCGTTGTTGACCCGCTTTGCCGCATCCCAGGCCAAGACAGACGGGCAATGGCTAGTGCAAAACATGCCCATCGA
>JAITSW010000077.1 GCA_031287505.1 Propionibacteriaceae bacterium | reverse complement strand
CCACTGCTTATGTCAGCCCGCAGCCGGGCCCCAACTTCCGGATCGCCACCGGCGTCGTCGGGCAGCTTGGGACGGCCGTGAATTCGAATAACCCGGACGCCACCTGCCAGCCGACCATTAAAGACCCCGGTGAGAGCACCGCGAAATACTATGCCCCGCCCTGTGTCGCCGACTCTGTTATGGGCGGCACCGACCAGTGGATCATGCATTCGGTCAACGCCGGCACCACCGACGCCCAACAGGTCACTTTTTTTGAAGAGCTGCCAGCAGTGGGTGACTCAATGCTGGTGGCCGGGACGCCGCGAGGCTCCACTTACCGTCCGCAAATCTTGGCGAATTCTCTCAAAGTTCTGGCCTTGGATTACCACGGAAACGACATCACTCCCAACAGCGTTGACGTTGAGGTGTCGTTTAGCGGGGGTGCCTGCGCTGGAACGTGGGTAGCCGCTGATCCGGTTCCCTGCGCCGCTGGCCCGTGGGCATTGGCAGACGCCGCCACCGACTGGTCACAGGTAAGGGCATTGCGGGTAAGCGTCCAATTTGACCCGGCCACTCCGCTGGGGCCGGCCTCGACACTTGATGTCACCTATTCCACTGTCAACGTCCCCGAGATAATCGACGCTAGCGGAGTCTCGAACGGCGGTGTTCCCCGTGACGCGCTCTTAGCGACCGACCAGCTAGCTTGGGAGCAATACGGTGCGGTGTGGGTGGACGCAACTTCTCCCACGACTACGCTGCGCCGTACCCCGCCCAAGATCGGGGTGGCTCTGCGTGCCAGCGCCCTGGAAGTGAATAAGGCAATTGCCGGCTCGGGTGCGGCCAATGCCCCGCAAGACTTTGAGGCCTTGATCACTTGCAAGATTGGCTGGACAGATGCCAATGGCGTCTCGCAGGAGAGCGACCTTACCTTTGGCGGAAAAACCACGGGTAGCCTTCCGCTGTCTCAAAAGACCGGCTTGACTGGCCGAATCGACCGGATCCCCCTGGGAGCTGTGTGTGCTATTGCCGAGGCTGGGAAGATTGGCTCGTTTGGAGAGGCCGCTCGGGAAACCACCGCGTCGACTATCACCTTGAACCAGCTGTTAGATTACAGCGGCACGTCGCTGCCCACGACGGCTCTTGACCCGCAGCAGGTGGTGACGCTGACCAACATCTATATTCAGCGGGCCGCTGATCCCGATCCTGATCCGGCTCCGACGCTACCGGAGTTGCCTATCACTGGTTTCTCGTCGAACTGGGTAGTCATCTTGCTGCCGCTGCTGGCTATCGGGTTGCTGCTGATTATTGCCAGGCGCCGTATCGCAAACCGCAGGCAGTGCTAAGCGCCGCAGGCGCTGGCTGGCTCTCGAGATTAACCCGAGAGCCACGCTGCTGCTAGGCGGCAATGACGATCGGCAAGATCATCGGGCGGCGATGATGCCGCTTGCTTACCCACTGGCCTACTTGGCGGCGCAGAAGTTGCTGCAACTCATAGGTGTCGGTAGCCCCGCCTTGTAGCGCTTGGCACAGGGCACCGCTCAAAGTGCCGCGAATCTCATCGAAGATGTCGTCGTCTTCGGCAAAGCCGCGAGCGTGGAAGTACGGCTCTGAGACAACTTTCTTTGAGCGCAGATTCACCACCGCGACGATGGAGATGAAGCCTTCTTCGCCGAGGATGTTGCGCTCGTTTAGGGTGTCGTCTCCGATTTCGCCGACAGATTGTCCGTCCACAAAGATGTAGCCGGCATCAAGTTGCCCCACAATCTTGGCCACACCGTCGCGTAGGTCGACGACAGCGCCGTCCTCGGCTATTAAGGCTTGTTCTTCGGGGACGCCGGTGGCAACTGCCAGTTTGGCGTTTGCCACCAGATGCCGCACTTCGCCGTGTACCGGCAGCGCGTTCTTGGGCTTGAGGATGTTGTAGCAGTAAAGCAATTCGCCAGCGCTGGCGTGCCCTGAAACGTGCACCAAAGCATTGGCTTTGTGGACGACCGTGACACCATTGCGGGTGAGTCGGTTTATCACACGGTAGACCGAATTTTCATTGCCTGGAATGAGCGAGCTAGCCAGCAAAACAACATCGCCCTGACCCGCCTCAATAACTGGGTGCTCTAGGTTTGCGATGCGGGAAAGGGCGGAGAGGGGCTCGCCCTGAGAACCGGTGGAGACGATTACCAGTTTGTCGTCGGGGTAGTCGTCAATGTTCTTCATATCGACGAGCGAGTTCTTTGGGACATCTAGATAGCCCAATTCCTCCGCGATGGCCATATTTCGAACCATGGAACGTCCTACGAAGACGGCCTTGCGGTTATGGCGGGCAGCGGCGTTCAGCACCTGCTGGACGCGGTGGACGTGAGAGGCGAAGCAGGCCACGATCAGCTTTTGCCTGGCACTGGCAAAGACACGTTCCATCGCGGGCTCTATGTCGCGTTCATGGGCAGTGAATCCCGGAGTCTCGGCGTTGGTCGAATCACACATGAAGAGGTCTAGCCCGGCATCGCCTATGCGCGCAAAACCGTTCAAGTCGGTCAGGCGGTTATCTAGCGGTAGCTGATCCATCTTGAAGTCACCGGTGTGCAAAACTGTGCCGCCGGGCGTTTTTAGGTAAATAGCCAAAGCATCCGGTATGGAGTGGTTGACGGCTAGGAACTCGGCTTCGAAATCTGCCACCTGGATGCGCTCGCCCTCGGAAACAATGTTGAGGTTAGCCTTGCCGAGTTGATGCTGGTTCAGTTTGCCCTTGATGAGCGCGCAGGTGAGCTGTGAAGCATAGATCGGGATATCGGCGCGGCGGCGTAGGAGATAGGGGATGGCGCCAATGTGATCCTCGTGCCCGTGAGTGACGAGCAGCGCTACCACATCGCCCAAGCGCTCTTCAATTAGGTGCAGAGAAGGCAGGATGAGGTCAACGCCAGGCTGATCTTCGTCGGGGAAAAGGACACCGCAGTCGATGAGCAGGATTTTTCCGTTGCTCTCGAAGCTAGTCATATTGCGGCCGACATCGCCCAGGCCGCCTAGGGGGGTAATGCGCAGCGTGTCCTTACTTAGAGCACGCGGCTGATGTAGATTTTGATTCATATTGTGGATAAGTCTAGGGGTTGGCCAAGCGCAGCTAGGCGATTAGCCTCAATGCCCGTAGATGGGGTATATTCATATGGCTTGGTTTTTCCGAGTGTTTCGTGTGCCGTCTGGGTGCAACATAGTTTTTGTTCGAGGAGATTGACAGTGGCTGCCGTTTGCGATGTTTGCGGAAAAGGTCCTGGTTTTGGCCACAACGTTCCGTGGTCGAAGAAGAAGACGAATCGGCGTTGGGATCCGAATATTCAGCGCGTTCACGCTAGGGTCGATGGCACCCCGCAGCGTCTGAACGTCTGTACTTCTTGCATTAAGGCTGGCCGCGTTATCCGCTAGTCCACTTCGTTGGCCGCGGCCATCGCGGCCGGGTGTTAAACGGCAAAAAGCCCGCCTAGGCGGGCTTTTTGCCGTTTAACACC
>JAITSW010000066.1 GCA_031287505.1 Propionibacteriaceae bacterium | reverse complement strand
GCCAATGGCCGGGCTCTTGGCGCGCACGTCCCTGTGGGAGTTTTTGGGCGGTTTCAATCTGGATCTTCCCGCAGAGCTTCAGGGCGTGGATTTTGGCTGGCGGGCGAACCTGGCCGGTGCCAAAGTGATCGTCGAGCCGGATGCCGAAGTTGTGGATAACTCACTGGTCGATCTGGCCGACGAACGAGCCGGAACACTGGCGTTGGCGAGTGTGCATTCCAAGGGTGCCTTCCGTCCTTTTAGGGCTATCGCACTGACTTTATGGACGATCCTTTTGGCTCTGGGCTTCTTGATCGGAAAGGATTTCTGGCGGGCCGCAGCGGAGCTTCGCGGCTGGTGGCGTTGGATTCGCCGCCGTAATCTGCGCAAGAGCCTACGCCGGCAGTTGCAGACGCTTCCCGCGACTCCAGACACTGTCAAGGCCACCAATATACTGCGTCCAACCGCGCTTGACGGATTGAAATACTCAGCTCATCTGGCCTTTTCGCGGATTGCCGATTGGATTCGTTCCTTTGCCGGACGCGGCTCGGCTTCGGGAAGTATGTCTTTTGACGAGATGACCGGTGATGACTACTCGCTGATTACCTCTACGGCGCGTAAGTGGTCGGTCTTGGCCACCGGTGTGCTGCTCAGTGTCGTTGGCACCCTGATAGCTGCCCGTTCGCAGTATGGGATGGGAGCTTTGCGCGGAGCGTGGCTTTTGCCCGCTCCCGATTCGTTCACGGATTTGATAGCCCGGCATCTGGCTTCGGTTCCCACCGACGTAACCTCTGCGTCCCCTCCTTGGGTGGGGCTCACGGGCTTGCTGTCGCTGATCACCTTGGGCAATCCCGATTGGCTCATCACCATAATCTTGGTGGGATGTGTTCCGCTAACCTGGTTGGCTGCTTACCGGTTTGCCCGGACATTGAGTGCCAATGCGCTGGTGGCAGCCTTTGCCGCCGCCGGGTATGCGCTGATTCCGGCTTTGAGCGGGGTGCTGAACGCCGGTGGGTTCACTGTGGTGCTTTGGGGCATGTTGCTCCCGGCTGCGGCCTACAGTTGGCATTGGTGGCATCAGGTTGCCCCGAATTCTTGGCGCGGAGCCGGCATGCTGGCGCTGTGGTTGACCCTGATGGTGGCACTTGCCCCAATTGCCTGGCCGCTGTCTTTAGTGGCTGCCATCGTTTTCATAGCCCGCAAGCGCACTGTGCGCGGGGCGTTCCAATGGTTGCTCATCGAAGCGGCACCGGCACTCGCCTTGTTTGGCCCTTGGGGGAAAACCCTCGCTCATTTTCCGGGACGCCTTCTTACCGGCGCATCCCCGATACTGCATAGCCAAGAACCGCTGGACGCTTGGAGAGTGCTCTTTTTGGCCTACGACAATCCGCGATTACCGCCCTTGTGGCTGCAATTAACCGTAATGGGAGTGCTCTGGCTGGTGGCCTTGCTGGCCGCTATCCGACGTCGATCGGCAACCATTGGGCTTTTCATTGCCTCAGCGTTGGCCATTATCGCTATCGGGCTCACTCGGCTGAGTGTCGCAGTCTCTCCGGGCGTTATCGTTCGTCCTGACGGAATCGAGCTCGCCATCGCAGGTACGGGAGCTTTGCTGGTGACTGCCGTCATCGGTTTCCAAGGTATCTCCGGCGATCTGCGCGGCAACGCGGTCGGGTTACGGCATATGGGCGCGCTGCTGGTGAGCGGGATTTCGGTGGCCTCCCTGATTCTCGCGGCCAGTTGGTGGGTTTGGGATGGCCAAAGCGGAGTCTCGCGGGATGTGCTGGGGAAGCTTCCCACTTATGTGGCAAATACGCTCGGAGCCGAGAAAGATGCCCGGGTGTTGGCCTTGCAAACTGGTGGCGATGGCCCTGGTGCCGAGCTGCGCTGGTCGCTGCTGCGCGGCGGATATACAACTTTGGGGGACGAAGAAACAGACTTGTGGTTTTCTGGGTCGATCCCGGCCGCAGATTCAGCCAAGAGCGTGGTGTATCGGTTGGCGGCCGCGGCCGAAGATGATGCGCTGGTCGAAGATCTGCAACAGCTCGGGGTGGCTTATATTTGGCTTGCCGGCGGTTCGTCGGAGTTGATCTCGGGGATCGGCAACACCCCGGGTCTGGGCGTGGCGACCATCGCTGGCACCAATGCCGTCTGGACGGTGCCCGATGCGCAGCCGCTGGCCACACCGCTGTATGAGCAGGATAAGTGGTGGGCTTTCGCTCAAATCGGGGGGCTCTTGTTGCTGGTGTTATTGGCCTTGCCGCAGGTGAGAGCCCGCGCTGGTGTGAGCCGTCCGAAGCGTTCTCATGGAGGTGGGCGGTGAAACGTTGGATTCCGCCGGTCGCGGCCGTCGTGGCGCTCAGTGTGGTAACTCTGATCTGGAATAGCGTCCCGATTCCCGCTCTTCCCAGCGAAAACGCACCTGAAGTCTCAGCCCGGGTCAGTGTGGCATGCCCGCAACTGTCCACCACCGCTGAGGATACCTATCTTGCGGCCGTATCCAAGGGCGAAGTGCGCGTCTCGCCTTTGAACGGTGCGGATGTTCCGAAGGTGGGGCAACAAGTCGTCCTGCAAGAGCAGTCAGAGCCGTTGCGGGTGCAAGCGAATCGGAGCCATTCGTTTGGCGCGAGTGTGTGGGGAGCGCATTCGTCCGGCGCTGACCAAGGTCTAGCTGCTGCTGTCTGCGTTGCCCCGGCTTCCCAGTTTTGGTTCCCGGGAGTGCGATCGCATAAGAATGCGGTGGCCGAAGTGGTGCTGGTAAACCTTGATCGGCAAGAAGCCGTCGTCGATCTGACGGTTTACACCGCGAAGGGCCAAGAATTCCCGCAAGGTTCGCGGGGTATCGGGGTACAGCCCGGCGCTACCCGCACTGTTTCGCTCTCGGCGATGCTTGACAATGGGGAGCCGGTGACTATCAAGGTGGCGTTGTCATCTTCGCGGGTGGCGGCATTTGTCCGCCAGCGTCTCTTTGCCGGCAAACAGGGTACCCAGATTGCCGGGACTGAGTGGATTTCCCCCTCCCCAAGCCCTGAGCCAGTCGTCGTTATTCCGGGAGTCCCGTCCAAAATTTCAGGGGCGACGCTGGTGGTGACGAATCCGGGCGAGCGCGCAACCAGCGCGGGCGTTGAACTGATTGGCTCATTTGGCTCTGCCGCTATCGCCGGTGCGGACGCTCTCGATCTGCCCGCGCAGACCACCAGAACGTTGCAACTACCCCAGGCGTTTACCGACGAAATTGCGGCTATCCGCGTTACTTCGACACAGGCTCTAAGCGTCTCCCTGCTAGCCGATACCACGAAGGAGCTGGCCAGCAACGATCCGGCGGTGGTGGTTTCGACTGCCGTGCTGCCGCAAAACGCCGCTTTCTTCGTCCCCGTAGCAGCTTCGGCCCAGCTCTCACTGGTGAACGTTGGCAGCAAGCCTGCCGAGGTGAGCATCCTCAGCGGGAAAGACGAGAAGCCGGAAAAGGTGGTTGTGCCCGCTGGCGCTACCGCTGCCGTTGAAGTGGCCACCAAGCAGACGATCTTGCTCCAAAGTAATTCCGAGTCTTTACAGGCTGCCGTGGTAGCGTCCAAAAAGGTTGGAAAGATCCAAGGGCTGACAGTTTTGCCGGTAGTTGGGGAAGACAGCCTGAGGATCGATTACACCATCGGCTACGATCCGCGGGTAGGGAGTTAGTCTTCCACTTCCGGGGCGATGTCGGACATGTTGACGCCGGTGATAGCACTGAGCTGTTCCGCGATGGTGCGATAAGTCAGGCGACGCAGGTCATTTGGCGAAGCTGCCCGACGTTCCAAAGGACGTCGGTAAAGCACCACCCGGCCGCGCTGGTTGGGTCGTGCCGGTATGGCCGAGCCCAGCGGTACTCTGGTGGTCCAGGGATCTAAGCCGAGTGGAACATCCTCAAAACCGATATCTATGCCAGCGAGAATCTCCGGGTTGCGATCACCGATCCGAGCTACCGCCCCGGCAATACACGAAGTGAAAAAGCTTAGATGGGAGCGTTGAAAGCGCAATGGCACCGGGGAAAAAGTGAGGGCGTTCGGCCACGCAATCGGGCCCCGCATCCCGCGCTGGTGGCGATCTCTCCGCTTGCTCACGGCCTCATCATATCCGGCTATCCGACGTCGTCTTTGATGCAGGAGTAATGATTGGCAGGAGATTCACCTGCTATGCGCGCGCACCACATGTACGGCACCGGCAGTGGCTACCGTTTCGATGGAATATGGCAAGAGCCGGCTAGTTATCGACGAGTTGGCAGCTGAGCCGCAGCCGGGCACGTATGACCTGTGCCTGGAACATGCGCGAAAGCTCACCGCCCCGCAAAACTGGGAGGTGGTGCAGATAGGCCACCTGTCGGCTCCGATACTGAGCGACTCCTCCATTGAAGCCCTGGCGGAGGCAATTCGCCGAGTTGGCGAGGCAGACGACATTGCCGCCGATGCCCCGCGCCCCATAAT
>JAITSW010000254.1 GCA_031287505.1 Propionibacteriaceae bacterium | reverse complement strand
TATCCTCTGGTCTGGATGGCGATCTCAGGTTTCAAAACCAACTCTGAGCTTTATGGCGATGCCTGGGGCTTGCCCGGCGAATGGCGTTGGGGCAACTATGTCCAAGCTTGGGAATATGGCGTCATCCACTACCTTTTCAATTCTGTCATCGTCACCCTTGGTTCCATTGCCTTGGTGGTGTTGGTCTCCTCATGGGTGGCTTTTGCCCTGGTGAGAGTGAAAATCCCATTGGCACAGCCGGTGTTGCTGTTCATCATGGGTGGTTTGATGCTTTCGGAGACGGTGGCATTGGTACCGCTGTTCCGCATCATGCGCGGGGTGGGTTTGTATAACTCTCTGCTTGGCATAATCGTTTTATATGTGGCGTTCCGAATCCCGTTCACCACAATCTTGATTCGCTCCTACATGATCGACCTTCCCTCCGAGCTTAGCGACTCGGCCGTGGTGGACGGCTGTTCGCAGTGGCAGCAGTACTGGCGTATCACCATGCCGTTGTGCAAACCGATTTTGGTTTCCGCAGCCGTGTTGCAAGCCTTGTTTAGCTGGAACGAATTCGTCTTTGCGCTGGTCTTTATAAAGGACGACGTCATAAAAACTATGCCGGTTGGCTTGATGACTTTGATGTCTAAACTCACCACCAACTGGCCGGTGGTATTTGCCGGCCTGACGATTTCAGCGCTTCCGATGATAATTGCGTTCTTGATCGGACAGCGGCAGTTCGTCCGAGGTATCACCGAGGGTATCGGGAAGTAGAAAACCCGCTGTTCAGCCCGGTTAAGCGGTCCCGTCTGAACGTGTGGAACAACGACAGCTAAGAAAGTTGAGGCGTGTTTTGCGGCTCATCCGCTTATTCCTGCCCGCGCAAGGGCTCACTTCAGAAGCTCGGTGGATACTCTTCATCGAGGCGGCGCTGAACGCGTCTAAAGTGTCGGTGCCATTTTTGACGCTGTATTTGGCGCAGTGTCGCGGGTTGAGTTTTGCCGTTGCCGGGTTATTCCTTGCCGTGCGGGGCGTCGGAGGACTGTTTTCCGTCTTCCTCGCCGGTGCTGCCGCCGATTTGTGGGGAGAACGCCAGGTGCTGATCATCACCATCGCGGGGATGTCGGTAGCCGCGGTCGCCATCCCGCATCTGGAGGGCATCGGGGCACTCGTCGCGGGGTTTTTCATCCTCGGGTTTTTCATAAATGCCGCCCAGCCGGTGTTCTCCTCCCTGATCGTGAGGTCTATGCCGGCCGAAAAATGGATGGAAGTCTACGCGGCAGAGTATTGGGCCTTGAATGTCGGCTTTGCCGTTACCGCCATCGCCGGCGGTCAGATTGCGGCTTGGAACTATTCGGCGCTGTTCTATATCGAAGCGGCGGCAACTTTGGTCTCGCTGTTTTTGGTGTTGTGGAAGATTCCGGCCCAGCCGTCGCGCGTGAAAATCGCCCACCTGGGAGATTGGGCTTGGCAGAGCCTTTTGCATAAGGCGCATCGGGGGCTGGGCAAGATCTCGCTGGCTGCCCGCGACAAACTGGCGGTGGCACTCATCTCGTCCGTCTTCCTTTTCTCGCTCTCCCTTAGCCAGATGACTTCCACCCTGCCGCTGGACATGGAGATTTTGGGCTATGGGCCAGATGAATATGGAAATGCAATCTTCTGGAACGGTGTGATGTTGGCGCTCTTCCAGTTATTCACCGGTAATGTTTTGCGAAAGCAGAGCCGGGTTAAGACGCTGGCGGTCGCTGCTTTGGTGGCGGCATTGGGTTACATGCTGCTGGCGTTCACGGCTACGGGTATTTGGTTCATCTTGCTGTGTATCACGATTTGGACTCTCGGTGAGATGCTGGAGGCTCCCATGCGCAACGTCCTGGTGAGCTCTTTAGCCCAACCTGGCTCGCGGGGGCGGTATATGGGCTTGCTCTCGGCGGCGCTCACTACCGGCTATTGCTTTGGCCCCTTGGCGGGTGGTTGGGTGTTGCAGCTTTTCGGGCGTGAAGCCCTGTGGCTGGGAACCGGTGTTTTGTGCCTTGCCGCCGTGGTGATCCGCTTGGCCATTGCCGGGTCGGTAAATCGGCGTTTAGCCTAATTCGGTTTGCATGGCTGAGCCGGTAGAGCTGCGCCATTGCAGCCCTACCGGCTCAGCTGTTTGGAGAAGAAGCCGAAAGGAGGGCTCAGTACTCCAATTGCTTGTAGTAGCGGCGAGTCGTCAGCGGGTGATCGCGGATAGCCTCAATGTGGACGCTCAAGCGTTCTAAGACCGTCGCCAATACTGCCGGGGCGATCAAAGCGCGCAGTTCTTCGCCAATCCCCTCCAGGGCGAAAGCTTTGGCGTCAACCATATGGAGAGTGCCTTTGACGCGGGGGACAAAGGCCTCGACGCGGTCGGTAAGCGCCCGCCCAGAGTCTTCCCCCTTTAGCAGCAGCAAGTCCACGCCCTCTTCGACGAGTTCCAACGTCCCGTGGAAGAAATCGGAGGCATGGATTGGCCGGGTGAAGATCCACTGCATCTCTTCCAAAATGCACATTCCGAAATACCAGGCCTCATACCAGGCGTTGCCGGCTGAAGAAATCAAAATCGGCTTTTGGGCTGCCGAGAGCTTGGCTGCCAACTCGGCGGCGACCGGCTCGAACTGTTCTTTTGCCGACACGAGGGCGGCGGGAACCTTATGAAGCTGTGTCACCAACTCGTCATAGTTGGGAGCCAATCCCTCATATTCCAAGATGGTCAATGCGATGAGCAGCGTCTGCAACAGGTAGTTTTCGCTGGAAGTGTCATCGGCGACCGGATTGTTGATATTGATATCGGCTAGATCTGACATCTTTGTGCCGGCGGTACCGGTGAGAGAGAGCACCCGGGCGCCTTTGCTTTGGGCAAATCTGAGTGTCGCCACGGCTTCTTTAGTCGTTCCCGATACTGAGCAAAACACCACGAGAGAATCGGGGCCGAGATTGAAATTGCCTGATTCGACCAACTCGGCGGCGCGTTCGATATAGGTGGGGAAGCTGGAGCGCTGCTGCAATAGCCGAGCTGCCGGATAGCCGAGAAGGGCGACTCCGCCGGCGCTGGCGAAGAAGATATTCTTCACGCCGTTGTCGAGTTCGGCGCGCACGGCCCGGCGGATCTCGGGAGCAGCTGCTACGGCTTTTGCCTGTACAGCGAGGTGGTGGTTGATGTCGATATTTAGCATTGCCGCCTCCAATAATTGTTGTCTGGCAATTATTATAATATGTCGGACAACAATTTCAACTAGCGACGGCGCAAAACGTTGAAGGCGATTTGATCGCTGCGGTGATAGTCGAGTGAATAGAGGGCCTTTTTACCGGCGCGGGTGATGCAGGTCTCCTCGATGAGCAGCCAAGGGTCGTATCCGGACAAGCCATATTTGGCGGCGTATTGTTCCGGGAGG
>JAITSW010000165.1 GCA_031287505.1 Propionibacteriaceae bacterium | reverse complement strand
GGTAAGCCATCGCCTAGACTTGCCGCATGAGCGTTGACCCTGAGCTTGCCAAGCTGCGAGCGTCCATCGACAATCTCGATACCGCGCTGATCTGCTTGATGGCTGAACGATTCAAGATCACCCAACAGGTTGGCTATCTGAAAAAACGCCTCCAGCTACCCCCGGCAGACCCAGAGCGCGAAGAAGAGCAGATCACCCGGTTGCGCAAGCTCGCGAACGACGCCAACCTAGACCCAGACTTTGCCGAGAAAATGCTCGGCTTTATCGTTGCTGAGGTGGTACGCCACCATCAGACGATAGCGACTGAAGAATGAGCGGAGTGCATTAGCGAGGTGACCACTTTCATGTGGCGTCTTTGAAACGAGTAAACTCAGGCCATGACTGAACATCGCATCCAGATTAATGTGCCCACTGACGAGCTAGCTGGGTCCTACGCTGATTTTGTCCAAGCCTGGCACACCAATGACTATTTCGTCTTAGATTACGCTGTCTGGGCTAACCTGCCCGTCCCCGATCCGGACTCGGGTGACTTGGTTCACAACGCGACTGTGGTCTCCCGGGTGCGCATCCCACCGGCGCAGGTATTTGAGCTTATGAAAGCCCTAAACACCCAACTGGATATGTGGGAAAAAGAACAAGCGGCGAAGAAGCAAAACGAAGCCTGAGCCTCGCACACAAACTCACAAAAGCATCCCGTGATAGGTCGGACGAGTGCTAGGACGCGGTGGGTAGAATAAGACAACCTCGACGATTGGTGCTTATGTCGCAAGATTTTGGTAGCACAGGGCTTCCCGCTGCTCTGGGCGAAATTGGTTTGACCTTTGACGATGTGTTGCTACAGCCTCGGCTAAGCGATGTGATTCCCTCGCAAGTGGACACTTCCACGTACGTCTCGAAACGAATCAAACTGCGGGTGCCGCTGCTTTCGGCGGCAATGGACACCGTCACCGAGTCGCGGATGGCCATCTCCATGGCCCGCGAGGGCGGTTTGGGCATCTTGCACCGCAACATGCCAGCTCAGGCGCAGGCAAAGTTGGTAGACCAGGTGAAACGATCTGAAGCCGGGATGATCGATTCTCCCATCACCGTCGGCCCAGATGCCACCCTGGCGCAGGTGGACGAGCTTTGCGGGCATTTCCGGATCTCCGGAGCCCCGGTAGTCGACGAAGACATGCGCCTGCTGGGCATCGTCACGAATCGCGATATGCGCTTTGAAGACGACCCCTCGCGAGCCGTCCGCGACGTGATGACGCCAATGCCCTTGGTAACCGGATGGCCCGATATCGCAAGCGGCGAAGCCCTGCGGCTCCTGGGCCAGCACAAGATCGAAAAACTGCCGCTGGTGGACGCCGATGGTCGCCTGCGAGGCCTGATCACCCTAAAAGACTTCGTCAAGAGCGATAAATACCCGCTAGCCTCCAAAGATGACCAGGGCCGTCTGCGCGTCGGTGCGGGCATTGGCTTCTTTGGGGATTCTTGGGAACGGGCGATGCTGCTGGTTGAAGCCGGGGTAGACGCCATCGTCGTCGATACCGCCCACGGCCACACCCAAGGGGTGCTCGACATGATCAAGCGGCTCAAGGCAGAGTCGGCGGCCAAAGACGTGGACATCATCGGTGGAAACATCGCCACCTATGAAGGCGCCAAGGCTCTGGTGGAAGCTGGTGCCGACGGGGTAAAGGTTGGCATCGGCCCCGGCTCGATCTGCACCACCCGCGTGGTCGCGGGCGTCGGCGTGCCCCAGGTAACTGCCATCTTCAATGCGGCCAGGGCCTGTAAACCAGCCGGCGTTCCAATTATCGGCGACGGCGGCTTACAGTACTCCGGAGACATAGCCAAGGCCATCGTCGCCGGCGCCAACTCGGTGATGCTGGGCTCGCTGTTGGCGGGTTGCGAAGAGAGCCCCGGCGAATTGGTTTTCATCAATGGCAAACAGTTCAAGTCTTACCGCGGCATGGGTTCTTTGGGAGCCATGGCCAAACGGGGCCGCAAGGCGTCCTACTCGAAAGACCGCTACTTCCAGGGGGACGTCGACAACGACGACAAGCTCATCCCCGAAGGCGTCGAAGGCCAGGTGGCTTTCCGAGGTCCGCTCTCCGCCGTGGCCTATCAGTTGGTTGGCGGCTTGCGGCAGTCGATGTTCTACTCGGGTGCGCGCACCATCGGGCAACTGCAGGAGAACGGCAGATTCGTCCGCATCACATCGTCTGGCCTACGCGAGTCTCATCCGCACGATATCCAAATGACAATGGAAGCCCCGAATTACTCCGTCCACGGCGAGTGAGCTCCCGGTGGGGAATCTGCACAGTTAGGAATCAAAATGATTGAAATAGGACGATCCAAGCGCGCGCTGCCGGTGTTCGGTTTCGACGATATCGCCATCGTGCCCACCCGCCGCACCCGAGGTGTCGAAGAGGTTAACCTGAGCTGGAAGATCGACGCGCTGACTTTTGATTTCCCGATCATTGCCGCCCCGATGGATTCGGTGATGTCGCCTTTGACCGCCATTGTGTTTGGAAAACTCGGCGGGCTTGGCGTGCTCAATTTGGAGGGCCTATGGACGCGCTATGCCGATCCGGAGCCACTCCTAGCGGCGCTGGCCGATATTGACGATCCCGTGGCGGCGACGAAAGAGATGCAGCGGCTCTACGCCGAGCCGGTCAAGGCCGAGCTCATCATTGGGCGGTTGGCTGAAATCCGGGCGGCGAACGTCCCGGTCGCAGGTTCGCTATCCCCAAAAAACTGCGTCGAATTCCGCGATGTGGTGGAGAAGGCCGGAGTGGATTTCTTTGTCATCCGGGGTGCCACGGTTTCTGCCGAGCATGTCTCGAAGGTTGCCGAGCCGCTGAATCTCAAAGACTTCATCTACAACCTCGATATCCCGGTTTTGGTGGGCGGCTGTGCCACCTATCAATCCGCCCTGCACTTGATGCGCACCGGAGCCGCCGGGGTGCTTGTCGGTTTTGGCGGCGGGTCAACTGCCCGCACACGCGATGTGCTGGGTATCGAGGTGCCGATGGCTTCGGCTTTGGCAGATGTCGCCGAGGCCCGCCGTGACTATCTCGACGAATCTGGCGGACGCTACGTGCATGTGATAGCCGACGGCTCGCTGGGACACTCCGGAGACATCGCCAAGGCAATTGCGCTTGGGGCAGATGCCGTGATGGTGGGCAGCCCGCTCGCAAGGGCAGCCGAAGCTCCCGGGCATGGCTACCACTGGGGCGCGGAGGCTTGGCACCCAACGCTTCCGCGTGGCGAACGCGTCCGTTTTGAAGCCCTCGGCTCATTGAAAGAGATACTGCACGGCCCCTCCGTCACTCCAGACGGCACCATGAACCTAGTTGGCGCCCTGCGACAGGCACTGGCCTCCACCGGCTACTCGGAGGTTAAAGAATTCCAACGCGTGGGCGTGGTGGTTCATCAATAGATGAGAATCCAACTCCTGTCCTTGGCGTGCTCGGTCTTGGCCGTCGCTTGCTTGGTTTTGGTTATTGCTCTGTGTCGCGCCAACCGAGCCCGCAAGAAGATGGTCGAAGAACATGCGTCCACCCTTGAGACCGAACGTCAGCAGATTATTGAGCTGGCGGTCTCGTCCGAGCGCACCCGGATTTTGCGCGAGATGCATGATGTGATCGCGCACTCGTTGGCAATCATGATTGCGCAAGCCGACGGTGGTAGCTATGCCGCCGCCGACGAACAAGCTGCAACACGCGCGTTCAACAGTATTTCCGATACCGGACGAACTGCGTTGAGTGACACCCGTCGCATCCTGGGATTGCTGCGCAAAGGAGAATCAGCGGCCGAGCTAGCCCCAATGCCCGATGAGGCAAGTATCGAGACACTAGTAAAGGGAGCCCAAGAGTCCGGCCTGACTACGTCCTTTATTCGGCTGGGCATCCCCACACCCATACCTTCTACCTCGGGGCTGTCGCTGTACCGAATCTGCCAAGAGGCTCTCACGAATGTCATCAAACACACTCAGCCCCCAACATCCGTCATTGTCACTGAAAACTGGGGGGCAGATGACGTGATCCTTACGATCACAAACAGCGGCAGCGCTCTCAGCAAAACCAGTGACGGTCTTGGCCAAGGCCTGGTAGGAATGAATGAGCGGGCTGCCCTCGTGGGTGGTTCGGTGGAAGCTGGCCCGCTAGCCACCGGTGGGTTCCGAGTGCGCGCCGTCATCCCCTATGCCACCGTCGGGCCTTGGGAGCCGTAAGCCTCAGCGAGGACGGAGAGGTAGGCCTGATGATGCGCGCCTGTGAAGACACATACCCGCCGCCTTCAAGACGCTGCCGTAAGATGGTTCTAAATGAGTGACACAATTCGAGTTCTATTTGTCGACGACCAACAGCTGGTTCGCAGTGGCTTGGCTATGGTCGTCAACTCACAGCCCGACATGGTCGTGGCTGGAGAGGCAGGCAGCGCCAAAGAAGCCTTCGAAATCTTGACCCACACCTTGGTAGATATTGTTCTGATGGATGTTCGCATGCCTGAGATGGACGGCATCGAAGCGGCAGCCCAGATCTTGGCACAGGCAGATGCGCGCGGCAAAGTTGCTCCTCGCATTGTGATGCTCACCACCTACGATCTGGACGAGTACCTCCTCAACGCCATTCGCGCCGGAGCATCTGGGTTTTTGCTGAAAAACGCCCACCCTGAGGCTCTGCTCGAAGCCATCCGCACCGTCTATACCGGAGACTCGGTGATCGCACCCTCCGCCACTAAACGACTTCTCGAGCACGTGGCGACTCACAGCTTGCCCGTCACCGATTCACGACTGGAGACACTTAGCGAACGCGAGAGGGAAGTGTTGGTCTGGATTGCGAACGGCTATTCCAACCAGGAGATCGCGAACGAGTTGTACTTGAGCGAGACCACGGTGAAGACCCACGTTCACCACATCCTCACCAAACTGAACATCCGGGATCGAGTGCAAGCTGTCATTTTTGCCTACGAATCTGGACTCATCCAAGCCGGGAGCTAGGCCGGGATCTAGCACCCTGCGTCCGCACTCAGCCTGGCCAGCCGCCGCCGGACAGGCACCGCCCAATCCTCCAAGACCTACCACTGCGGGAACCAGCGACGATAAGATGGCCGCCATCAGTGGCCAAATGACGGGAAGTAACATGAGTAACGTGTCAGATTTTGCTGCGGCCGCTTTGGCATTGGAAAATCCGCAGACGAGCGCTGTCGATTTACAAGCAATCGCTGCCGCCTTTCCGACACTTCGTCCTCGCGTTGGAGCGCATCCAAATGCCTACCCAGAGCTAATCCAGTGGATTGAAACAGCCGGAGATCGACCGGCAACCACTCCAAACCCGCAATTCCATGACCCAGGATGGGTGCAGCAACCCACCTTCGTCGAGCCAACTCAGGCCGGGCCAAGCTTCAGCGCACCCTCTTACAATGCACCGGTCAACGCTGCTATTGCGACTATTCCAGCTACCACACCGATCGCCGTTCAGACCCCCAAGCACTCCGGCTCTAACCGTTCGCTAAAGATCACCGGCATTATCACCTTGGTGCTGGCCCTAATCACGGGCGGGACGTATGCATGGTTCACCTGGGGGCCTCAGGGTTCGCTCCCATCCCCAGGGCCTACACAGTCCACCGTTATCGAAAGCCCTAGCGCTAGCCCTAGCCCTAGCCGGACAGCTTCTGGCGGCACTCCGAGTTGGAAGAACGGCACTGAGACCAGCTATTTCACCCCAGCTGGAAGTTTCATGACGGCCACCGATAATGCCTGGCTCTTCCAAGAGCTTATTGGCGATGTGACGAGCAGCATCAAGGCTCTGGACCCGATAGACGGGCACGAACTTTGGAATACCGTGGGAGCTTGGGTGTGCGCCAAAGAAACTCTCGACGCTCTGGCAGTGTGCCTAATTGATGGTGAGTCCCTGGCTTTGATGGATCTCAAGAGCCCTGAACCAGCCAGCCAAGTCTCTCTAAAAGAGCTCGGGATAAATCCTAGGCATCTGGGAGAAATATCGGTGCACGAGAATGCGATTTTCATCCTCGCCCCCGAATGCGATTCTCCAACTGGAGAACAGTGCATACTTGGCGATCAAGAATTGAGCACCGTCAAATTGGCCAAGGTAACCGGTTTCGAGTTAACCGGGGAGTGGGTTATCGAATCAGCACCCTGTGAGGATGCCACCGAATCCGGCTGGTCTAATGAATCCTATTTTGAGGGCATATATTCCATTTACGGCTGGGGTTTTCAGTTCACTGTGGATGCCAAGAGTGGCAAAGAGTTGATCAAGAACACCAAAGGCAAATGCACGGTCGTGGCGCATGTTGCTCCCGGAGTATTGCAAACTGCTCTCCCCTACAGCAAAACTACCTACACGTATTG
>JAITSW010000164.1 GCA_031287505.1 Propionibacteriaceae bacterium | reverse complement strand
CGGCAAAATGTCTTTAAGACGCTTGTTTTCTTTTTCAATCGAACGCATCGCATCGTCGATCACCACGCCGATTTCCGGTTTGTGAGCAGCCTCGGAGATGACGCTCCAACGGGCATCCTGCGGGACGAAGAAGATATTTTCTGCCCCATACTCATCCCGATCCTCCTCGAAACCCTCACCTTCTGCTACCAAAGCCTCGTATTGTTCTTCAAAACGGTCTGAGATGTACTTTAGAAAGATGAGCCCTAAGACGATGTGCTTGTATTCAGAGGCATCCATGTTGCCGCGCAAAATATCTGCCGCTTCCCAAATCTGCTTCTCGAAGCCGATGTCAGCCGTGTGTTTCTCAGCCATTAGCCAGGTCGCCATTTCTGTTTGTGTGTTCACAGTCATCCTTGGGAACAGGTGCTTCCGCTCACTTGCAATCCCTTTGCCATGTTACAGATAGAAAAGGCAAACGACCCGCACCGTCACCCCAAGTGCAACCCCGCCAACCAAACTGCCCGATTACCGAAACCCCATCTTGACTGAATCGGCATTCCCAGGATTGTTGGCGAACATGCTGAAGTGAGCCAGATGACAAGGAGAATCGCTATCGTATTGCCTTCTTCTTTACCTCTTTACGCCAGTGGGTGAGGATTCGCTCGGTGTAGCCGTTGGGTTCGTCTTTGCCAGCGAAGACTAGCTCTAGGGCAGCTTGGAAAGACTCGCTGGCAGACAAATCTGCCGACATCACCGGGTAGCCGGGAACGTCGGCGTTTTGCCGGTCTACCACTAAGGCCATCTGAGCGAAGACTTCTTTGATTTGATCTTCGCCGATGATCCCGTGGGCCAGCCAATTGGCCAGCAACTGGCTGGAGATTCTCAAGGTGGCCCGGTCTTCCATTAAGCCGACATTGCCAAGGTCGGGAACTGTGGAGCAGCCAATGCCCAAGCCAACCCAACGCACTACATAGCCCAAGATGGACTGCGCGTTCAACCGCAATTCATAGTCGATTTGCCCAGGCTCTGGACGGGTCTTGAGCAACGGAATGTTGAGCATGAGCGTGCGGTCCGTGTTTCTGCCGACCAGCGCGCGCTGCTGCCCGAAGACGTCGACCTTCAGGTAATGCAGGGCGTGCAGGGTAGCCGCAGTGGGCGATGGCACCCAGGCGCAGTTCGCTCCGGCAAGAGGGTGACCCACCTTTTGCGCCAACATATCTGCCATATCGGCCGGTTTAGCCCACATGCCCTTGCCGATCTGCGCGATGCCGCTAAATCCAGCTGCCAGGCCGGCATCGACATTGTTGTCCTCGTAGCTAGAGAGCCAGATTTCAGACTTCATATCGTTCTTGCGCACCACCGGGCCAGCTTTGAAATCGGTGTGGATCTCATCGCCAGTGCGATCTAGGAAGCCGGTGTTGATGAAGATCACGCGCTCCCGGGCGGCTGCGATACAGGCACCCAAATTCAAAGACGTCCGCTTCTCCTCATCCATAATGCCGATTTTGACGGTGTTCTTCTCTAGCCCCAGCGCCTTTTCAATAGCGCCGAAAATCTCGACGGTAAGCGCGACTTCCCCAGGCCCATGTTGCTTGGGTTTAACGATGTAGATGCTGCCCGAGCGCGAGTTTCGCATAGGGCTTTGCCCACGCAGATTGGGGATAGCCGCAGCGACAACCACCAACGCGTCGAGGACGCCCTCCGCCACCTCAGCGCCGTCGCCCGTCAGCACGGCATCAGTCGTCATGTGGTGGCCGACCGTCCGCGCCAGCAGAAGCGAACGTCCCGGCAAAACCAAATCGCCGCCATCTCGGCCGGTGTACTTGCGATCTGGATTTAGCGAACGGTAGACAGTCTCGCCACCCTTTTCAAAGGTGGACGTCAGATCACCTCGATGCAGCCCATGCCAGGTGCGATAGGCCAACGCCTTGTCTTCGCCGTCAACGGTTGCCACCGAATCCTCAAGGTCGACTATGGTGGTAACCGCGGCTTCGATAATCACATCCGCCACCCCGGCGTGATGCCCTGAGCCAATCGGATGGTCGCGATCGATGACGATCTCGATATGCAGGCCGTGACGCGAAAGCAAGATGCCGCCGTCGCGGTAGCCGACATATTGAGACGGGTCTGCCAGCGCCACCCTCTCGCCGCTGCCGGTAATACCAACCAATCCCTCTGCCGCCACCGAGTATTCGCCCACCTGTTTGTGGCTTGCCCCGACAAAGGGGAAGAACTCGTCCAGTTGGCGGTCGACTTCAGCGATAACCTGCGCACCGCGGCGTTCGTCATAGCCGGCGCCCAGCTTGAAATCAAGCGGTAGCGCGTCCGTCCCATAGAAAGCATCAAAAAGGGAACCCCAGCGGGCGTTAGCCGCATTCAACGCGTACCTCGGAACTGTTGCCGGGACGACCAACTGGGCACCCGGCACCCGCGAAATCTCGTCGTCGACGTTTGCCACCTCGATTGTGGATGTCTCTTCGCCGACAAGATAACCAATCTCGGTTAAGAACTCTGCATAATCTTCAACGGTGCCAGCGCCGTTTTCCATATGCCAGGCGTCGATCTTCGCGGCAAGCTCGTCGCGCTTGGCGAGGGCGGCGGAGATCTGCGGGCCGAAACGCTCCTGAAGCTGGGCAAGTTTGACCCAGAAGGCTTCTTCGGTAAGACCGATATCGGGCAACACATCATCTCGGACAAATGCGCGCAGAGTGTCGTCAATTTGGAGGCCGGAGATATTTGAGTACGTCATTGTCAACTCCCTTTTGACACATTTAAGCAGAGCTAAAGGCACACGCGATAGGTTTTGGCAAAAATTGCCAAGTCACCGCGCCTGTTGCGCTCTTGCCAAACAATGTGATATCAATTTGATATCACATTATCTCGTAAGGAGTCTACGATGAGCGAGCCGCTACCGGGCAACGTTTCCACCAAGCCGGTCGGGCATTCCGGCACCCAAGTTTCCATCAACGAGACCAAAGCGTTCACGTTGAATGGCATCCTCATAGCCCTGTTGACGCTGGCTGGCACCATTTTAACCGTCTACTGGTTCGTCATCTGGTGCATCCGGCTTGATAGCGGCGGATCCGTTGCAGTGCTAACAGCAGCTTGGGCAATGGGATTGACCGTCACCCTGCTGCTATGGTCGATGATTACGATCCTCAGCCCGGGCGACACCAAAGTCGTGAGACTGTTTGGCGCCTATCTAGGCACAATCCGCAGCACCGGATTAATTGCCACTGTGCCACTTGCCAGCCGCAAGAAAGTCTCGATCAAGGTCAATAACTTTGAGACCAAAGAGCTTAAGGTCAATGACGCCGACGGTAACCCCGTCAACATCGCCGCCATTATCGTTTGGCAGGTCGCGGACACTGCAAAGGCGGTTTTCGCCGTTGAGGATTATGACGAGTTCGTGAGAGTCCAATCTGAATCGGCGCTGCGCCACGTAGCCACCACCCACCCTTATGACGCACCCGGCGTAGACACCAAATCTCTGCGCGGCTCCACAGATTTGGTTGCCGGCGAGCTAGCTGAAGAAGTTGCGGCGCGCGTAGCGCTGGCTGGCATCGAAATCCTCGAAGCCCGGATTTCCGCTCTGGCATATGCGCCGGAGATCGCACACGCCATGTTGCAGCGTCAGCAAGCCTCCGCCGTGATCGCCGCCCGGGAGAAGATTGTCGAAGGTGCCGTCTCGATGGTTGAAAGCGCGTTGAACCAACTCGAAGAGCATTCGATAGTTGAACTAGACGACGAGCGCAAGGCCGCAATGGTTTCCAACTTGCTGGTGGTGCTCTGCGGCTCGACGCAAGCCACCCCAATTGTGAACGCGGGAACTCTCTACAACTAAGCAGGCATCCTCTTGGCTGAAGACAAATCTGCAGGCAGCACCGATCGCAAGTCGGTGCTGCTTCGGCTTGATCCGGCAGTGCATGACGCGCTGACGCGCTGGGCGAGCGACGACTTCCGTTCCCTGAACGCCCACATGGAGGTCATCTTGAGGGATGCCCTCAAACGCGCCGACCGGCTGCCAAAGAGCACAAAGCCGATCCCAAAACGCGGAAGGCCTCCTGGGAGTTGAGATGCCGGCTGTGGCATGGGCTAGTACAGGATGGTGGCGAACTCTCCAATTTGGGTGAAACCTAGAGCCTGGTATAGGCGCAGGGCTCGGATATTGAAGGAGTTCACGTAGAGCGAGATCGTCGGGTATTCGAGCTGGATGATTCGGCACGCTCCCGCTAAAGCGGGAGCCGAGAGTCCTTGTCCGCGCAGTTTGGGATGGAGCCAAACCCCTTGGATTTGACCGACACCCCCGCTGGACGAACCCAGATCGGCTTTGAAGACCACCTGGCCATCCTGCACAAGGCCGAATGCCCTACCGGTGCCGACCATCCAACGGCAATAGCTTAGATAACTATCCCCCGGTGGCACCGTCCCAACCTCTTCGCTGTACATTGCCTTTGAGGCTAGATAGTAGGAAGGGAAATCTCGCCAATCCATCCGACGCACATTGGGGTTGAAGACAACACGCGGCTCATTAAACAGGGCCATGAGCGGTTGCTCGGCGCGCACTTCCCGGATTTGGGAGAATTCGAGCCCATAACGCTTGGACAGCTCCTGCCAAAATGGCAATACCAGCCAAGACTCCCCCACTATTGACTGTGATACGCGGCGACGCCCGACAGCTTCGACAAAGGCTGGGATGCATTCGCCTGTGAGAGATAGCGGAGCCAAATTCGTCCCCACATGTAAGAAACTGTTTGGCTGCCGATACGGCCATCCAAATACCTTGCCAACGCCGCCGTTGACTAGGATTCCGGTCTCGACGCGAGATGCGAGAAAAACGCTCTTAACTGGGTCTTTGCGACAAATTGCCAGAATTCGCTTTTGATCGCGGCCGTCTAGTTCTCTGGCCTTCATCGGCCCGCAATCACCTCAGGCGGGCCGACCTCATCTTGCCCAGCGGCCAAACGCGTGGCCTCGGCGAGTAGCTCGGCGACGATCTGACTCTCCGGCACCGTCTTAATGACATCGCCGTGGACGAAAATCTGCCCTTTGCCATTGCCTGCTGCCACCCCAAGATCAGCCTCTCGGGCCTCGCCCGGGCCATTCACGATGCAGCCCATAACGGCAACTCGTAGCGGATTCTTGAAACCAGACAGCGCCTGGGTAACCTCTTCGGCCAGCGAATACACATCCACTTGGCAACGCCCGCAGGTCGGGCAGGAAATGATCTCCAACTGCTTCTCGCGCAGGTTCAACGACTCAAGGATTTTCACTCCGGCTTTGACTTCTTCGACTGGCGGAGCTGAGAGCGAGACCCGGATGGTGTCGCCGATACCATTGGCCAGCAAAATGCCAAAGGCAACGGAGGATTTCACGATGCCCTGCAGCGGCAAGCCAGCCTCGGTGACGCCCAAATGCAGCGGATAATCGCATTGGCTTGAGAGCATTTCGTAAGCCCGCACCACAACCACCGGGTCGTGGTGTTTGACGGAAATCTTGAAATCAAAGAAGCCGACCTCTTCGAAAAGGCTGGCCTCCCAGAGTGCGGATTCCACCAAAGCCTCAGCCGTCGGCGCCCCATATTTGTCGTAGAGCCGCTTATCCAAGGAGCCGGCGTTGACTCCGATACGCAGGGAAACGCCCGCATCGGCGGCAGCTTTGGCTATCTGCGCAACCTGGTTGTCAAAAGCTCTGATATTGCCGGGATTGACTCGTACCGCAGCACACCCGGCGTCAATGGCGGCAAAGACGTATTTGGGCTGGAAGTGAATGTCGGCAATCACCGGTAACGGGCTCTTGCGGGCAATCTCTGCCAGAGCATCGGCATCTTCTTGATTAGGGACGGCCACGCGGACAATGTCGCAGCCAGCAGCGGTCAACTCGGCAATTTGCCGCAGCGTCGAATCAACATCATGCGTCTTGGTGGTAGTCATCGACTGCACAGATACCGGCGCGTTTCCACCCACCAGCACCTTGCCGACGCGCACTTGCCGAGTGGATCGCCTAAGAGCCAGCGGCTTGGGAGGCGACATCGGCATGCCAAGGTCAATCGTCATCTCTGTTGCCTTTAGAAAAGCCTTACCGGGCTAATAATGTCAGCGAGAATCAGGGCTACACCGCAAATGAGGAGGAAACCGGCAACTATATACGTCAACGGCAAGAGCTTGGCGGTGTCTACCGGGCCCGGATCAGGGAGTTTGCGCAGCTTCGCCAATCTCCGCCGCAACCCCTCATAGATTGCGCCTGCGATATGTCCGCCATCCAAAGGCGGCAAAGGGATGAGATTAAGCAAAGCTAAGAAAAGGTTCAAAGATCCGAGCAGGGAGGCAAATAGCGCAACTTTAGCCCCTACTCCGACGTTATCGGCGGCAGCAACCTCACCAGCCACCACGGACGCCCCGAAGATGCTCATCGGAGAATCCTGACTGCGTTCTTGCCCGGTGATGATGTCGGAAAACACCTTCCACACGTTCGCCGGCAACTGCACCAGCGCCACATAGCTTTGCTTCGTCATCTCCCACATCTGGCCGAAAACCTCAACCGGCCCGCCGGTGACATGTTCGGTGGCCGCGGTAAAGCCAAGGTAGCCAATCGGAACCACTTGCGAGGACGTTAGCTCTGGGTTGCCATCGACTATTAGCGTATGCACTGGAACCAATTCAACGCGTTGCCCATTTCGATCCACAGTGATGCGCGCTTCGCCGTCAAGGTTTTCGCGGATGAGTTTGACCAGTAGTTCACGATTCGCGATCTCGGTGCCATTGAAGGAGACAATGGTGTCCCCCGCCAGTAAACCAGCCTCAGACGCGGGAGATTTCGGATCGGTGTCGAGACACTGATCGCGCCCAGCCTCCAAGATAACGCAAGGCTGCACCGCTGCGACGCCGGTAGTTGTCTGCCAACTGCCGAAAATGCCGGCGACGCCCCAGAAGAGCAAGAAGGCGATGACCAGATTCACGCAAGGGCCGCCAAACATGATGACGATCTTTTGCCAAGTCTTCTTCTGATAAACCAGCCGCTTATCCAGCACGTCGGTTTCGGTGATTTCATCCCATTCGACCTCGCGCGCTTCATCGGCCATTGCTTCCAAACGCGACTTTTCGGCCTTGTCTTTTGACGGCGGGTACATGCCGAGAAGCCGCACATAGCCTCCCAGCGGAACCCACTTGAGCCCGTATTCGGTTTCACCGCGCTTGAACGACCACAGCGTCGGGCCAAAACCGACAAAATACTGCGAGACGCGCACCCCAAACCTCTTTGCCGGCAGCAGGTGCCCAACCTCGTGCAGAGCCACCGAAAGCATGATGAGGATGAAGAAGACGATGCCGAAAACGATAGAGATCATTAGGTCATTCATTCGACACTCCAAGTCTCGACGTAGGAATGCGCTCTAGCCCTGGCCCAAGCGTCCGCCATCAGCACATCCGAGACGCTGAGCTGGGGTTTAGAGGCGAATTGCCCCAAATGGTCCTCGACCACCTGGCGAATCAAGTCGGTGATTCGGGGAAAACCCAGCCGCCCGTCGCAGAAAGCATCCACCGCCACCTCATTGGCGGCATTGAAGACGGCTGGCGCGGTACCGCTTACCTTGCCGACAGCACGCGCTAATTCCACAACCGGGAAAACCTCATTGTCAACAGGTTCAAACGTCCAAGCCGAGGCTTTGCTCCAATCGCAGGGCAAGGCCGAGCCTTCCACTCGTGCCGGCCAGGCCAGACCAAGGGCGATAGGCAGCCGCATGTCTGGCGGGGAGCACTGGGCGATGGTAGAACCGTCGTAAAACTCCACCATGGAATGCACTATTGACTGCGGATGGACGACGATTGCGATGTCGTCTAAATCAATGTCGAAGAGCAAGCCGGCCTCGATTAGCTCCAAGCCCTTGTTTACCAAGGTGGACGAGTTTATGGTCACCACCCGTCCCATACTCCAGGTGGGGTGGGCAAGAGCTTGGCTTGGAGTGACATTGCGCAACCGCACTGTCGTCCAGCCTCGGAAGGGACCTCCCGAGGCGGTGAGGATAAGGCGGCGCACTTCGTCTGCCCGGCCACCGCGCAAAGCCTGGGCGAGGGCAGAATGCTCAGAATCCACCGGGACGATTTGTCCCGGGGCAGCTGCCCGCTTAACCACAGGGCCGCCAATGACCAGCGACTCTTTATTGGCCAAGGCCAAGGTGGAACCGGCTGCCAAGGCAGCCATCGTGGCCGCCAGGCCTGCCGCGCCCGAGATGGCGTTCAACACCACGTCGGCGCCGAAGGCGGCCAACTCGGCAGAAGCCATAGACCCGCCAAGGACACGCACCCTTGTCTGGGCACGGAGCTGCTCGGCCGCATTCTCATCGGCGACAGCGACCGCGCTGGGGCGCAAAAGGTCGATCTGCTCGAGCAGCGTCTCGACATTTGCGCCGCCCGCCGAAAGCCCCACAACTCGAAACTGATCTTGGCGCGGGGAAATAACATCGACCGCTTGTGTGCCGATGGAACCAGTCGACCCCAGGATGACTACGTCACGCATTAACTACTTGGCTCGCCCGTGACACAGCTTGTACTTTTTCCCCGAGCCGCAAGGACAAGGGTCATTACGTCCAACCTTCGAGAATGGATCGGTATTCTTGACCTGCCGGGAAGCGTTTCCGGCCTCATCTGGGGACGAATAACTCAGCGCCTCGGGATTCAGCCGGGGGCTGCCCAAACCGGGGGCAACCGGCGAGAGCGCGGCAGCGGCAGTGCTGGTGATCGAATCAGTTGTCGGCGCTGAGGCCGAAGCCGCATCCTTGCCGGCCTTCTTCTTGTTTTGCCGCTTGCTAGCCCTAGCGGCAGCCCGGTCGGCGATGGCGGCCACCGATTCCACCTCTGCCTCTTGCCGCACATCTGGAGCCTGCGTCACCCGCACCTGCAGGTTAAACAGGTAGCCGACGACCTCTTCCATGAAGGCTTCCATCATGGAGTTGAACATGTCGCCGCCCTCACGCTGATACTCGACCAGCGGGTCGCGTTGCGCCATGGCACGCAGCCCGATGCCCTCGCGCAGATAATCCATCTCGTAGAGATGCTCACGCCACTTGCGATCCAGCACGGTAAGCATCACTTGCCGTTCAAACTCGCGCATGTTTTCTTCGCCAAGCTCGGCCTCCCGGGCGTCATAGGCCTCTTGGACATCCCTTTGAAAGTCTTCAACCAATTCTTCCGATGTCAGATCGGTACGTTTAGCGTAGTCAGAACGCTTTAGCTTGACGGGGTACAGGGTACGCATCTGCGTCCACAAAGCCTCGAAATCCCATTCTTCGATGAAGCCTTCGGTGAAGCTGGCCACATAGGCGCCCACCACGGAATTAGTCGTCTCACGCAGTTGGTTCGAAACATCCGCGCCTTCAAGCACGCGACGGCGATCGGTATAGATCGCATGGCGCTGGCGATTCATCACGTCGTCGTATTTGAGCACGTTCTTGCGCGATTCGAAGTGCATCGACTCGACCTGCTCCTGCGCACTTTGAACCGACTTGGAAACTCGCTTGTTTTCGATCGGGACATCATCGGGCACCTTCAGAAATGAGAGCACCCAATCGATCGTGTCGGCATTAAAGCGACGCATCAGATCGTCTTCAAGGGAGAGGTAGAAACGGCTCTCCCCCGGATCTCCCTGACGGCCAGATCGACCGCGCAACTGGTTGTCGATGCGCCGCGACTCATGGCGCTCCGAACCGATCACATAAAGCCCGCCAAGATCGACAACCTCGTTGTGCTCGCCGGCAACCTGTTCCTCAATGTCGGCTAAGACACCGGGCCACTGCGCTTCATACTCGTCGGGGTTGTCAACCGGGTCGATACCCTTCTTTTGCAAGAACTGATCGGCCAAGAACTCGGGGTTGCCGCCCAAGATGATGTCGGTGCCGCGGCCAGCCATGTTGGTAGCCACCACGACTGCCCCCTTGCGGCCAGCTTGCGCGATGATGGCAGCTTCGCGAGCATGCTCTTTAGCGTTCAACACCTCATGCTTGACGCCCGCCCGGCGCAGTTCCTTGCTGAGCACCTCAGATTTCTCAACAGACGCCGTGCCAATCAGCATCGGCTGGCCCTTTT
>JAITSW010000085.1 GCA_031287505.1 Propionibacteriaceae bacterium | reverse complement strand
GTCGGGTCTACACCACCCATTGCGGCCACCAGAACTGGCAATCCCTCAAATCTGCCTCCGATGGAGCCGCGCCGCGATGGCTCTGGAACGAACGCTTCGCAACGGCTGGCCGCCGTGGGATCGCGCCAGATCAGCTGAGTTTTCCTTCGCGAGGCCAAAATCCGACGCGGAGGCACCCGGCCTAGTTGCCCCTGCCATCACGGGTGCTCCCCGGTCACGGTTGCCGGCAGGTCTTCCACATCCCCGCCATCACGGGTAATCCTTGTCAAGTTTTCGCGCGATCAGAGCCTGCTAGGGCTCCAGCGTCCCCCTCGTCCGTCAAAATGGGCCAAATCGGCAACTACCTGCTCTCGCTTATCTCTGTTCAGCAGGGTTGCCAAGAGCAGCCGAGCCTGCGTAAAAGGCACTGACCACACCGGCACCGCCCCCAACGCCACCGCGTCAATAGCTCCCCCATTGCCGTAGGTCGGCGTGATGTACCCAAAGGGCAGGCGCGATGACAACAGAACCGGTATTCCCACTGTCATCGCCGCTTTGATCCCCCCGAGCATGGATTTACTCGTATTTCCCGCCCCTGTGCCAAGAATTATTAAGCCGTCGATGCCTCGGGCTACCGCCGCGACTACGTTGGAATCCCCATCGGAGAGACCTGGCTGGTTTATCACGGTGGCGATACGCCGGCTATCAAATTTTTCGTCTACCATCGGCACCCGATGCCATTCCTCGGGACGCGTGAAATAGTGCACAAACCGGTCGTGGACCAAGCCGATTGGCCCACCGACAACTGGCGCAAACGGCTGGGCATTGAAGGTGTCAACCTTCCGAAGCCCGCGAGCGGCAAAGACTTCCCCGCCAAAGGCAACCAGAACTCCCCGTCCCCGCGAAGAAGGAGCTGCTGCCACGGCAATGGCATCGGCTATATTTCCAGACTCGTCACTGCCTAAGGTGTCGATGGACCGTTGCGCTCCGGTAAAGACAACCGGACGGGGATCGTCGCTAATCAGGTCGCAGAAGAACGCCACCTCTTCCAAAGTGTCGGTGCCATGGGTCACTACGACACCGTCCACATCATGGGCCTTCAATATCAGGCGGACAAACTCCCCGATGTGGCGGATATTACCCAGTGTGAGGTTGTACGAATTCATCAAACCGGCATCTTTCGCCGTGATCGTCACCCCCGGTGGCAGCCGACTGCTTTTCACAGGGTCTATCAGCGTTTGGATCGTGTCAACGGCGACTTTGCCATCACATTTTTGATCTGACCGAGAGGCGATTGTGCCTCCAGTGCCAACAACGACGATGTGTGCCATTATGCTCCCCTCTGCTGCGCACCTACCTGTCAACGAGCCAAAGTACTCTGAAGCGAAACATAACGCAAACGTTTGCGCAATTCGCACAGGAGATTATTAGACACCGATCGCATAGGGTGGATGTAGTCGCGGGCTACCATCTCGATTTGGCAACCCTTTCTTGAAACCGCAAATGGAGGCAACAGATGCCGTCTGGAATACACGCCGAGCTGCCATTCGACGTCGTTCGGCCTGATTGGGGCGATCTTGAGTGGCTGGATGTCTTTACGACGCTGGCCGCAACCGGCGGTACCGGGCACACCTTTGCCGGCGTGGGTTCCAACGCTGCGCGAAAACTGCTCGGCAAGGCTCTTAAACCCATCGAATTGACTTGGATTTACTCCAATCACGGAACGGTTGTCGAGCGAGTCCCGGTGCCTGCCACCAACTCCGAGGATGTTGCGCTCTGCGATGCCTTCATCGTTACCACCCCCGGCAACGCGGCCGCGTTGCCCACCGGAGACTGTTTGCCCATCGTGATAGCGGACGTTGACACCCGCCAGGTTGCCTTGGCGCATGCCGGCTGGAAGGGCTTGGCTGCTGGAATAATTGAAAAGACCGCCACCGAAATGCTCGGCGCTTCCCCTCTGCGGGCTAGGGATAGCCTGCGCGCCTGGATCGGCCCTTCGATCAATGCCGCTGACTACGAAGTCGGCGACGAAGTGCGCGAGGCGCTGCTAGCCCTACCGGCAGCTAGCCCCGCCCATTTTCAGCCCACCCGGCCCGGCAAATGCCTAGCCGACCTCAAGGCCATTGCCCGCGCCGAACTCATTCGCAATTCAGTGCCAGCCAAAACCATCACCAGCTTCCCGGTATCCACCTATCGCGCCGCCAATCTTCACTCGTTTCGACGAGATGGCGCGAAATCGGGACGCATCGCCACGGTCGTGGCCATCTTAGACAACTAAACCGCAGAGCGGTAGACCAGTTCTCCCGGTAATTGTATGATGATATGACTATAATTCTGAGCCGCCCAAGGAGGCAAGACATGAAGCGAATTAGCATTACCGGATCAGGCTCATATGTTTTCGAGGAGTTTGACGCACCCCGGCCACGCTCAGGGCAGTTGATTATCGCCCCTCTGCGTTGCGGCATCTGCGCCACCGATATGGAATTATTAGACGGCACCATGGTCTATCTACGCAATGGCATAGCCACCTGGCCTTTCACCCCCGGGCACGAATGGGTAGGAGTTGTCGTCGACGCCGGAGATTCAACGTTCAGCGTGGGTGACTTGGTGGTGGGAGAATGCACGATCGGCTGCTGGGATTGTCCCGCTTGCGATTCTGGCAACTACCATCAATGCCCAAATCGCCGCGAAACTGGGCTTTTTGGCCAAGGCGGCGCTCTCGCAGAGTTTTTAGCTTTCCCGGCTCGCTCCACCCATCTCATCCCCCCATCTTCGCCAGCCACCCTTGAAGATTTTGCGCTAGTCGAGCCCACCGGCATTGCCTACAAGGGCATTCAGCGCCTGAACATGCCAAAAGGACAGAAGATCCTCATTACCGGTGGCGGAACAATCGGCTACTTGGCCACCGGCGCCGCTCAGGCAGATTGGGACGCCGAAGTGGTCTTTTGGGCTTCACGCCCGGCAAGTTGTGGCCGCCTGGAAGAACTCGGCGCCCGCCCAATCGGCGATAGCGAGAAGGTTGACTATATCTTTGACACGGCCGGCACCGAGAAGGGGTTTGCCGCAGCCTTCAAGCATCTGAATCCCCGGGGACGGATTTCTTCGGTCAGCTTTACCGGCAAAGAAACCATCCAGATTCCGATTGACGAATTGGTCACCAACGACTGGGATTTCTATGGCTCCCTGGGCAGCCCCAACGTCTGGCCAGAGGTTATCGAGCTGATTTCCGCCGGGACGACACAACCTGGCAAACTCCTCACCGACACCTTCCCACTCTCGGAATACTCCGGGGCAATCGAACTCATTCGGGCGCGCAAACCGGAAACCGCTAAGGTGATGATCGTTCCGCATCCCAGCAAAGAAGCGGCGTTGGCGGCGGCATCCAAGTTTTACGATGTCTAATTCGCAGCTTCGGCGTGGTCGCCATCCGCAATCAAATCTGCGAAACTAGCGCGGATGCGCTGCAGGTGGGCCGTTGAGGCGGCGCGGGCAGCGACTTCGTCCCCGGCTCGGATGGCATCTGCGATGGCTTGATGCTCCCGAATAGTGCTGGGCAAGCTAGCGAGATACTTCATCGGCGCGCGATAAATCTGCCCCAACGACTCATTAATCGGGTCAACCAAAGTGGCCATAATCGAATTGCCGCAGGCACGGGAAACCACGGAATGAAAGTTGGCGTCTTCAAGGAGGGCCACTTCATAATCGTCAATGTGCTGGCGGGCAGACTCCAAAGAGGCGTCAAGGGCTTGCAGGTCTTCCACACTGCGGTTCAAGGCCGCCAACCCGGTAATCTGCGTCTCGAATAATAGCCGCACTTCCATCAATTCAGCCCAAGTGCTCGGGTTGGCACGCATCAACAGGGCATAGTGCCGCGCAACTGGCGCCGAATCGACCTTAGCCACCACCATGCCCGAGCCGGGGCGAATCTGCACAAGCCCGCGCTGCTCTAAAATCCGCGCCGCTTCGCGCACCACTGTGCGGGAGACGTCGAAATCTTCCACAAGTTGAGCCTCGGTGGGCAGCTGGTCTCCAGCACTCAACTCTTCAGAAAAAACCATAGACTCGATGTGGTCGGCGACCAACTCGGGCAGCCGACGAGGTTTTTCTCTCAGACTTGGCATCTACACCTTCCCATTTCTGCGGCGAGTAATTCCCAATATAAGCATATTGTCATATGATTATACGAAACTTGTTTTTGACATAAACCCAATTGCCACAACGTCGAGAACAAGTCACCCCCACCGTACTGCAATCGGATCCCCAGATTTACCCCAGGAGCAATATGTCAGTCAAGCTCAGCGGAATCGTCATCCCAGCCGTCACCCCTTTTGATGATTCGGGACGAATAGCCGAGTCACTTCTGAGCGCAAACTTGAAAGCCTGGGGGCTTACCCAGGTTTCCGGCTACATGTTCCTAGGCTCAAACGGCGAGTTTCGCTCGCTTAGCGACGACGAATCCCTGCGAGTTGCCCAGCTAGCCATCGCCGGCAAACAAGACAAATACCTGATCTTGGGTATCGGCCGCGAATCTACCTACCAAACGCTGGCTTTCCTTGAGCGGGTGGCGCAGCTACCCGAAGGCATCGACTTCGTCTCAGTGCTTACCCCAAGCTATTTCGCAAACTCAATGACCGCCGCCGCCCTGGAGGCTCATTTCATCAAAGTGGCTGATACGAGTCCTATCCCGGTATTGCTCTACATCGCCCCCGGCTTTGCAAACCAAGTCACCCCGACTCCAGTTCTGATCGCCCGTCTGGCAGACCACCCCAATATCGTCGGCATAAAAGACACTTCGAAAACGATGATGGGAGATTACCTCGGCGCGATAGGCGGCCGAGAAGACTTTTCGATCATGGCTGGCTCGGTGGGAAATTTGCGAGAATGCCTAGCGGGCGGCGGCACTGGAGGCGTTGTCTCGGCAGCCAACTACCTGCCTGCCGATTGCGCCGAGATCTACGCCCTCTTTACCGCAGGCCTCATTGGGCAAGCTTGGGAAAAGCTCGACGAGGTCAAGGAGTTGGCGTCAGCCACAGCCGGCAAGTTCTCGGTAGCCGGAGTGAAGGCCTGCATGAATATCGTCGGCCTCGGCGGCGGCTACCCCCGCCTGCCCGTCCTGCCCGCAGATGCCGCCGATGTGGCGGCTATGGCCCAAACTCTCAACCAACCCCGCCATCCCTGATCCCGCAAAGAAGTAGGCAAATGCTGTATCTATCCATTGACATCGGCACCTCGGCAGCCAAAGCGTCCATTCTCAACGATCAGTTATCCGAACTGGCCACCGCCCAAGGCGAGTATCCATACATCTTGTTACCGGGCTCGAAAGTGGAGATGGATCCAACCGCGCTCTTCGACGGCATCGTCAGAGCAGTCCAAGGTTTGCCTCAAGACCTTCGTTCTCAAGTCGAATGCCTTGCCTACGACACTTTTTCACCCTCTCCCACCTTCGTGGACGAAAATGGCGAGTTGACCTACCCCAACATCATCACGCACATGGACCGGCGCTCGAAGGCGCAATCCGAATATGTCGGTGAGGTGATCGGCAACGAAGAGTTTTTGAGCATCACCGGGTTGCAGCCTTTCACCGGTGGCAGCGGTTTGATGTCGATACTCTGGTTGCAGGCGAATGCTCCGCAAATCTTGGCTAAGACCGCCAGCATCACCCACCTGGCGGGCTATGTTCACCGTAGACTCACCGGCGTAAAAGCGACCGACTTGGTCAACGCCTCCATGCTGGGCGTCTATGAGACGACAACGCAGGCAGGCTGGTCGAAAAAGCTGATTTCGACGCTAAACCTGAACCCGGATTGGTTTGGAGAAATCTACAACCCCGGTAACATCTTGGGTGCTTTACTGCCAACTGTGGCTGGATCATTCGGCCTCAAATCGGGCATCCCGGTGACGGTGGGCACCAATGACATGGCAGCCGCGCAGGTGGGAGCCGGGAACACCAAGGCCGGATCAGTGATGAATACCGCTGGCTCCTCAGACATGATCTCGATTCTTACCGACGTCCCGGTCACATCCCCAGATTATTACCTGCGGAATTCGGCTATCCCGGGAATCTGGCAGATTTACGCAACCACCGCCGGAGGCTTCGCTATCGACTGGTTCAAAGACCAATTCGCCAAGGATCTCAGTGCCGCACAATTCTATTCCGAGTTCATTCCGGCAGCGTTGGCCGAATACCGGCAGGAAAAAGCCGTTGGCTTCGAGCCCTACCTGACCGGCGACCGCCAATCGTTGGCGGTCAAAACCGGCTCTTGGACGGGGCTCACACTGGCGGCGACCAGAGGGCAAATGCTCGGCGCCCTGCTTACCTCAATGCAGCAGGTATTGGGCGCTGCTATCACCCAGGCTCAAAACCTCTTGCCTTTAGACCCAAATGTGAAGATCACCGGTGGTCTGGCCACAGACGTCATCATTGACATTAAGAAGGATCAGTGGCCCGGCTTCACCTTCACCAAAGTGGACAACTGCTCAATCCTCGGAAACGTTCGGCTGGCACAGCTGGTCGGCGGAATCATCTAGAAAGCGGAACTCAAATGCAAGATACCTATTGGCTGCGCAATGACGCCGTTGCACTCGAAATCGCGCGTATCGGCGCTTCCCTACACCGCTTTGAAGTAGCCGGACGCAATATCGTCCTGAGCCGTCCCGACCCAAAGGCCAGCGTCCCGCAGTTTGTCGGGTCCACCTGCGGCCGTTTCGCAAATCGCATCCATAAAGGGCAATTCTCCCTAGACGGCCAGAGTTTTCAACTTGATCTGAACTGGGGCGACAATTCGATCCACGGTGGCACCTTTGGGTTTTCGGAGCTCTATTGGGATGCCGCCGAAGTCGCTAACGAGCGCTTGGTGCTTTCTTTGGTAAGCGAGGACGGCGACATGGGATACCCCGGGCGGCTAAGCATTCAAGCGATCTTCACCTTGCTGCCCAGCGGACTTCAGGTGGAGTACGTGGCAACCACCGACGCCCCAACCGTTATTTCCGTGACGCTGCACCCGTACTTCAACCTCAAAGGCGACGGTGTTGGCGACATCAACGACCACCTACTGCAGGTCAACTCTTCGGCCTACACACCGGTGGATGGCGATGGTGTCCCCACCGGCGAAATCGCCGATACCCGCGGCGGCGCTCTAGACTTCCGCACCCCGAGAAAGATTGGCCCAGCTCGCGGCGAATTCGCAGCGGCTGGGCTCAAGGCCGGTAATGCCTACGTCGGCTATGACCACAACTTCGTTCTGGACGGCGAAGGTTTGCGCGATGTCGTCATCTTGACCAGTCCAGACGGGCTAGAGCTGAAAGTGCGCTCTGATTCTCCGGCAGCCCAAATCTACGACGGCGACCATTTCGATGGCAGCCAGCTAAGCCCCGAAGGCAAGCCGTACATCAAAAACGCCGGCCTGGCGATCGAGCCGCAGAACTTTCCAGATGCTCCCAACCATGCGAACTTCCCCTCCCCCGTGCTGCGTCCCGGAGAAACCTATCACCGGACGATTCAGTACGTCATCGAATCTTGATGTTTTCGGCCATCCTTAGACCCTATTGAAGCCGGGGCAGGGCAATCATCACCCAGCGGTGATGTTGTACGCCCGCAGGCGCCAGCGGTCACCGGGGGTCACAACCATCCAGCCGCAGTTGGCTAGGACGTGTAGGCGGGTAGCGGCCTCATAGTCCAAACCCATCAGCGAGAAGAGGCCGACTTTCAGCGAGAGGCCGTGACCCACGACAATCAGCCGTTCGTCGTCATAGTTGAGCGCAATATCTTGCAGGGCGGCTCCGACGCGTTCGCCGCACTCGGCGCCGGTTTCCCCGGTGGGCGAACGCCGGAAATCTTGTCCGCTGGCTAAGACGTCTGGGTATGGCGGCCAGAGCTGGGTGATCTCCGGCTTCGTCAGGCCAGCCCAAGAGCCGACGCAGATCTCTTGCAGGCGCGCATCCGCTTGGTATTCGAGTCCCGTGGCCTTTGAGAGAGCTTCAGCCGTCATTTGGGCACGTGACAAGTCAGAACTGAGCAGCCGGGTGGGATTCAACTTTGCCAGCGCCCCGGCGGCAAGATGTGCCTGTGCTATCCCCTCGTCATTGAGCGGGATATCTTCTTGGCCTTGAGCCCGCCCGGAGGCGTTCCAATCGGTGACGCCGTGACGCACCAGAATGAGTTGTCTGACGCTCATGAGGAGGCCTGCGCGAACTCGTGCTCGGTGATTTGCAACTCGACTTGCGGGCAGTCTCGCCACAAGCGATCCAGCGAATACAACTCTCGCGCCTGGGGATTTTGCACGTGCACCACAACGTCCAAATAGTCCAAAAGCACCCAAGCGGCATTTGCCCCGCCCTCACGGCGGGCGGCCTTAACGCCGACTCTGAGCAGTTGTTCCTCCACATTGTCGACAATTGCATTGACTTGCCGCTCATTTGCCCCGGTTGCGATAAGGAAGACATCGGCGAGTGCCAGCCTTTGGGCAACATCAAAAGCAATCAAATTGCCGGCCAACTTATCGCTAGCTGCCTGCGCGGCAATTTGTGTGATTTGAATAGCCGATATGCCCGCACTCATTTTTCTCCTTGCCGGGTAACTTGTCCGGTGTTCGCGCTATCGCGCGCCAATGGCTCTGCCCGCCCATCTCGATACAACCCATGCTCCAAGATAAAATCTATTACCCCTTGGGGCACCAAACCTTTTAAGGATAACCCGGCTGCCAAGCGTTCCCGACACTGGGTAGACGAGACGTCCACTCCGGGAATCTCAAGGCAGACCACTGCTACCGGCAAGGCGTCAATGGCCGGCCCGTCCAGATAGCTGCCCGGACGGGTCACGGCCACAAAAGTAGCCAACTCTGCCAGCCCGGCGGCGTTGTGCCAACTCGGAATGCCCCGAATAGCATCGACTCCGGCGATGAAATAGAGTTCCACCGCCTTCCCCAGACATCCGCGTAAACCCCGGAGCATGTCAACTGTGTAGCTATTCCCCGCGTGTTCAACGTCAACAAAGCTCAGTTCAAACGCCGGATTCGACTCTATGGCTAGCCGCACCATTTCGCAGCGCAGTTTAACATCGCTCACTCTTCGATTACTCTTCTGCCACGGATTTCCGGCTGGGGCAAACAGCACCTTGGCTAGCCCAAGCCGGCGTAGAGCTTCATTGGCAGCCGCCAGATGCCCGTTGTGAATCGGATCGAAGGTACCGCCAAGCACTCCGATGCGTTCCACCCCCGTATCAGCCAACCCCACCCGATTCGCCGACGATGGTGCGGGAACAGCGGCGTCGCAAAGGACCGTCCCCCTAAGACGCTCCCCTAAGGCGTTGGGGAGCGCAGCGTCATGTGGGGACGGTCCTTTGTGACGTTCCGTTGGCATCATGAGGCGACTTCCGTCTTCTGATAAGCGAAAAAAGCGGGCACGCCTAGTCTTCGCAGCACCCACCAGACAAGAGAGAAACCGACGATTGCCTCGGTGACGGCTGACGCGGTGAGCATTCCGGAATCTGCGGCCATCCACCCCCAAATTCCCCAGGCAAGTTGATTGAGGTTGAGGAAGACCAGGAACGCCCCCGAGACCCCCGCAATACTCGGCGAGCGGACCATGGAAATAGCCTGTCCAGAGTTAGAGAGCAGCTGAATCGCCGAAACCGGAATCCCAAAGGCGGCCGAACCTGCGACGAGGTCGACAGCCAGCAGCGAGGCGAAGACAAAAAGCCCCGGCAGCAGTAATTGCGGGTAGCTGATCTTTCGGGTCTCGTGTAGGAGCCACAGCACGAAGAGCGAGGCAATGCCGATACCGCTGTTACAGATAGCGACATTCCATGCCCCGAGAAGTATCCCGTGGGCACACCAAGCCATGACTACACCGATGTTCAACTGCCAATACAAGACGGAGAGCCCCTCGGCATTTCTCGTGCGCCACAAATGCAGGAATTGAGAGGTGCCAATCATCCACGAAACGAAGGTGGCCACCCAGCCAACTATCTCAACCGGCGGCATCGCCACCCCCGGCACCGCAAATCACCGGCTCCACCGTGACACTCTCATCATTGGCGTTCAAGTGCCCCGCTGGTGAGCCATCGGCCAAATCACCTTCCGGGTCGCTTGGAAAATGGGAAAGCGCCGGAAGTCCCAGCTTTCGCAATAGCCACCAAATGAGATTGAAGGCAACCATGACACCGGTTGAAATACCGGTGATCAAAGAGCCGGCGTCCAAGATCAAAATGGCCCAACAAATCCAAAAGACTTGGTTTACGTTGAAGGCGATCAAAAACATCGGCGATATCCCGGAGACTTTAGGAGAGCGAATCAAATCGATGCTCTGCCCACCGTGTCCGATAACTGGCAAAACCGAGGTGGCCACTCCAAACCAGAAAGTCCCAAAACACAGGTCAATTGCCACCATGACGACAGCCAGCGCCAAACCGGGAACCACCAAGGCTGGAAAAGGGCGATGATGTTCTTTATGCAGTGCCCACAGCACCATAAGGGTTACCACGCAAGAAAACACGTTCGGAACGAGCATATTCATCTGGCCTATCAAGGCTCCGTGAAAACCCCAAATGAGATCACCTGTGAGCTTGAGCTGCCAAAAGAAAACCGAGAGACCTCTGGCATCTTTGGTACGCAGCAGCCGCACCAATTGCGGAATACCCAAGACGGTGGAGGTAAAGGCTCCAGCCCAGCCCAAAACGAATGCCGGCTCCATCCAGGTTCTCTCCTTGGCTATCAATCACACGGGCTGCGCGAAAAGAACGCTACTCCCCTAGAGCGGATTCTTTCGACGCCGCCCATTCTGACTCGTCATAGCTAGACTCATCGCCAGCTAAACCACCAGCTGCAAGCTGCGTCAGTCTTTCGGCTTCTTTACGCGCATGGTAGGCGGCATCCAACTCCCGACGTCTACGAGCCGCCGGACGCGGCTCGTGCAGCCTTTGGTCGTCCCCCCGCGAAGCCAGAATCTCGGCACCGACTTCAATTTGGGGGGCAAAATCAAAGACAACGGCATTATCGCCGGTGCCGATGGCCACGGCATCGCCAGCTTGCGCACCCAACTCGAGGAGTTCGTCCTCAATACCCAAACGGGCAAAGCGATCAGCGAGATAACCCAC
>JAITSW010000045.1 GCA_031287505.1 Propionibacteriaceae bacterium | reverse complement strand
GACTTCCAAAGTATTCTGGGTTGGCCGCAGTTCAAGAATTACAATTGCTACCTCATACAGGTTATCCAAAGAAAGCCCAGCGGAGATGTTTGCTGGCATCCCCCAAAGAGAGCCTCGCGGGAGGACATCCGCCTAATCGGCGCCCAAGAAGTCTACGCAGATGCAACTGGGAATCCGGGCGCTTTCGCCCAAGTGTTCCAAGCCATAAACCAGGTGCTGGCGAAAAGACATGGATTTGAGTCTTCCCCTTCCCGGCAAGGACACATTTCGGGTTTATACGATCGCGCGTTTGACAACTGAACCGTCTCGGGTAGAAGACCTCGCCTTTAGGCAGATGTGAATCGGGTTCCACTAGGCGTTGTGCTGTCGTTCTCTGTGCGCTACCTCGGGCTATCCACAGCGCACCCACTAGAATAGGCGATTGTGCTCGAACTAACCGACCGCCAGCGTCAGGCTCTGATTGACGTCCGCTCTGGGATGCCGTCGATCACACTCTTGGCGCAGGCTTTTGCGGGTGCCGACGAAGAACTCTACCTGGTGGGTGGCTCCGTCCGCGATGCCTTGATGGGACGGCTGGGCAACGATCTAGACTTCACCACCTCCGCGCGTCCAGACAAGATCGAGGAATTGGTAGGCCCGCTGGCCAAAGCTCTTTGGGACGTTGGCCGTGAATACGGGACGATTGCGGCGCAGCTTGAAGACGAAGTTGGTTCTTGGCTGGTCGAAATCACCACTTTTAGAGCCGACACATATCGAGGCGAATCCCGCAAACCCGAGGTTGTCTTCGGCGATCACCTGGCTGGAGATTTGATTCGCCGTGACTTCACCGTAAACGCCATGGCGCTTTCAATGGCGGACGGCGAATTGCTCGACCCATTCGGTGGGCTGCGCGATTTGGAACTGGCCTCCATCCGCACCCCGGCCGCTGCGGAGCTCTCGTTCTCAGACGACCCGTTGCGGATGATGCGGGCTGCCCGCTTTACCTCTCAACTCAGCTTCCTGCCCGATCCGGATGTGGTTCGGGCAATGGGTGAAATGCGGGAACGCATTGAGATTGTTTCGGCTGAGCGGGTGCGCGACGAACTGGGCAAACTGCTGCTTACCGACGACCCGCGTCCAGGCATAAACCTCCTAGTGGAAACAGGCTTGGCCGATTTGGTGCTGCCCGAGCTGCCGGCGCTGAAGATGGAGGCCGACGAGCATCACCGTCACAAAGACGTTTACGAGCATTCGCTAACTGTTCTAGAGCAGGCCATCGGCTTTGAGAAGCAACGCGGCCACGAACCTGATCTGATTCTTCGGCTGGCGGCACTGCTGCACGACATCGGCAAGCCAGCCACCCGGCGCTTCGAGCCCGGTGGCAAAGTGAGCTTCATCCACCACGATCTGGTGGGCGCCAAGCAGGCCAAGAAGCTGATGAAACGGCTGAAATTCTCTAACAACGAGATCGACACCGTCGCCAGACTCATTGAGCTACACCTGCGCTTTTACGGCTACACCGATGCCGAGTGGACGGATTCCGCAGTTCGCCGTTACGTTCGGGATGCCGCAGGCGAACTGGAACGGCTGCATATTCTCACCCGTTCGGATGTCACAACTCGCAACGCCCGCAAAGCCAATCGCCTGCGCACCGCCTACGACCAACTGGAATGGCGGATCGACATCCTCGCCGAAGAAGAAGAACTCAACGCGATTCGCCCTGATTTGAACGGTGACGAGATCATGGAGATTCTAGGGATCGGCCCAGGCCCAGATGTGGGGCAAGCCTACAAATTCTTGCTAGAGCGGCGCCTGGAAGAAGGGCCGCTGGGGCACGGGCAGGCAAAAAAAGAACTCCTAGATTGGTGGGATGCCCACAAAGCTTCGTAGGGACCAAGAATCACGCATACACTCCATGGGTAATATGCGCGAAGCACAAGGCAAGCTCGCGATTGCCTATCTATTCACCATTGCCCGGCGACGCCGGCCTCCCGGTTTAAGGCTTCGACAACAGCTTCGGCCGTCGGGCAGGTAATAGCCGCAAAGCTAGGTCGGTGCCCAGAAAGACCCCGGTGTCGGCCTGCTGATGTCCGCGCTGTCGATATATGGCTTACCTGTCCATCCCCCGGTAGCCGGCTAATTCCCGATAGCGTTCGCGGATGCTTCCCGGCAGCAGCGCTCCGGGATGGGTGACACTGGCAACTGGGGGTCGCCAAGCATCGCGCACCTGGTCAATCGGGCTTTGGCCCAAGACGGCGGCGGCTTGCAGCGCCGCCCCCCGCGGCGTCGCTCCGGGAGCTTCCAACACCAGCACCTCACGTTGGAGGAAATCGGCAATTGTTTGCCGGTACGCCGCCGACTTCGCCCCTCCGCCGGCAACCACAACCCGCCCATTCGCCGGCGCGCTGGCCGAGATGGCATCCAGCCCCTCTAGAAGGCCCAACACCACCCCGTCTATCGCCGCTTGCGCCAGCTGTGCCCGTGTTGAACTGGTGCTCAATCCAGCCAAAATGCCCACCGACAAGGGTAAGTCGGGGGAACGTTCGCCATCTAAGAAGGCAGCCAGCGTCAAGAGCCTCTCGCTAGGGGAAACACTCAAAGCCAGTTCGTCAAATTCCTGAAAACCCACTCCCAGCAGTTGCCGGAACCAATCGGTCACCTTTGTTGAATTCAAGGTGCAGACCAAAGGCAGGTAGCGTCCGGTCGGATCTGAGACCCCGTTCACCCAACCGCTGTGATCGTGCACAGGGGTATTGGAAACAGTCATCACCACGCCGGACGTGCCCAGTGAGAAGAGGACGTCGGTGGGGCCGATGCCCATGCCCAGCGAACCGGCATGTTGATCGCCCGCACCCGGAGCCACGAGCGTATTCGGGCTAATGCCCAGCTCGGCGGCTGCCTGGAGAGCGACCTTCCCAACTGCCTGTGTCGGCGCCAGAACTGCGGGCAGCTTTAGGGAATCGCCGACTCGTCCGAATCGCTCCAAGATGTCGTGGCGATAGCGAGATTCATGGGCGGCGTAATAGCACGTCCCGGAAGCGTCCGAACGGTCGGTGACCAGCTCGCCGCTGAGTTTCCAGGTGAGCCAATCATGTGGGACGCAGACACTTGCGGCTTGCGCCAGCACTTGTGGCTCGTGCTGGGCCATCCAGGCGAGCTTGGTAATAGTGAACGCCGCTGTCGGGACTGAGCCCACCGCGTCTGCCCAAAAGCCTTTGCCCGTCTCGCTGACCATAGCCGCTGCCTGCTCGGCAGAGGTGAGGTCGTTCCAGAGCTTTACCGGCCGCAATACCTTGCCGGCGGCGTCCTGCAAGACCAGGCCATGGCATTGGGCGGCCACCGAAATAGCGGCAATATCGCCGGGGCTGGCCTGGGCTGATTCTTTAGCCCGAGCCATAGCCAGCGCCAGAGCTTCCCACCATTTGCCCGGGTCTTGCTCAGAAACGGGCGGGGTGGTAGGCGGGTGGGGTGCGCTACCGGTGCCGATAAGGGCACCGGAATCGGCATCGCGAAGCTCGACCGTGCAGGATTGCGTGGACGAGTCAACACCGGCAACTAGAGCCATAAACACCTCCGAATCTTGACTTGGCTATCTGGCTTAGCCGTTTGTCTGCAAGGGCACTAGGCCGGGAATTACTTGATCGGCTTTCACGTCTTCATGCTAGACGAGAGTTATAAGGCGGATTCTGCCAGGGGTGGCAGCGGGTCAAGGTCGTGTTGTTCGGCGCCAACCGCGCCGGCAGGATGAGTGAAGAGCATCTGATCCCAGCTGTATCCGCGAGCTCGCATGAGCACTTGGGCAAGGGCGTCTCCTAGCGCGCCCACCACAAGCGTCGAGCCCATGGCAATCACCCCACCTGGATCCATGACATCGTCGGTGGGCAGCAAAACGACGATGTCGGCAATCCGCGCCAGCGCTGAATCCGCGTTAGAGGTAAGTGCGACGACTTTCGCCCCGCGCAGCTTCACGCGTTCTGACAAATCGTTGAGTTCGGTGGACTTGCCGCCGCGCGAGATGGCGATCACCACATCAGCTTCGGTTATCGCCCCCATGGTGCCGTGGAGAGCGTCCATCGGCTGGAGTGGGACGGACGGAGTACCGCAAACCGAAAGCAGATGCGCCATCCGATGGGCAATCGCGCCGGACGTCCCAGAACCGGTGACGAACACCTTGCCGCGAGTCGCCAACAGCAAGTCGACTACGTCCGCAAACCTCTCATCGATGTTATCGGCCAGGGCTTGCAAACCATGCACTTCATTTAGAACACTCTGCCGGGCAGCAGCCAGCACCGGATTGGAGGAAGTTTTATCCGTATCACCCATGGGGTACTCCTATTGGGATCAGGCGGCAGCCCAAGCGGCTGCGCGTAAATCAGAAATTGAAAGCCCTGCGGCTAGCCTGCGTTCCCCATAGCAGGTACCGGCCTGGAATATGTGGACGTCGTCGGCCACAGCTAGGATCTCTTCTTCTTCGGACGACACCAAAATGACAGTGAGCCCAGATTCTCTGGCCAGGCTTCGCACTATTCGGTGGATTTCCACCTTGACGCCGATGTCAACACCTTTTGTGGGTTCGTCTAGCAGCAGCACGTCTGGTTGCTGCCCCAAGGCTCTAGCCAGCACCACTTTTTGCTGGTTTCCACCTGAGAGGGATTCGATGGGCACTTTGCGATTACCGATTACCCGCAGTTGGTCTAGAAAGCCTTCTGCGCTGTCTAACATCTTCTTTTTGTCCAAGACGCCAGCCCTGGTGAACCTACCCAGGATTGGCAGCGCCACATTGAACCTAGAGTCGAGTTGGGGGACGATTCCGGAAGCCTTGCGCTCTTCGGTCACGTAGGCGATTCCATTGCGGACGGATTGGGCCGGCGCGGATGGCCGGTAGTCTTTGCCGTTGAGCAGCACCTGGCCGCCAATGATTGGGTCTAGCCCAACTAAGGCTCGCAAAAATTCGGTACGCCCCGAACCAATTAGGCCGTATAAGCCCAGCACCCGGCCGGCATGCGCCTGCAAATTCACACCGTGTAAATACGCGGTGCGCAGGTTGGACGCCACGATAGTGGGCGCAGACTCAACGGCGGCTCCGACTCCCTGAGATACGTCAACTCCAGCCTTCGAGTCCGTTTCGATAATCGCCGAGGTGCCCGAACCGGCGATGGCCGCAATCAATTCATTCCTGGGGACGGACGTTACCGGCCCGTCAATGAGCACTTCCCCGTCGACTAGGGCTACCACCTGGTCGCTGATCTGATAGAGCTCGTCTAACTTGTGGGAGATGAAGATGATTCCCATCCCCTTATCGGTTGCCAGGGAGCGAATTGCTTCGAGCAGCTGGGAAATTTGTTCGCCTTCAAGGGCGGTGGTGGGTTCGTCGAGCAAGAGGTATTGAGCTTGCCGATGGACGGCGATGGCAATCTCCATAAGCTGCCGCACGGCAACCGGGTAGGCCTGGACTTTTCGGTCTACATCGACATCTAGGTTGAATTTCCGCATCGCCCGGGCAGCGTCCTCCCGCATCTCCTCGCGTCGAAGCAGCCCCTTGGAAGTCAGCTCATGTCCCAGATGGACATTCTGCGTCACCGTTAGGTTTGGAACCAGGGAAAGCTCTTGGTAGACGGTTGCTATTCCGGCTTGGATGGCATCCGAAGGCTGCGAAAAAACGACCTCTTTGCCCGAAATGCCGATCACCCCGGAATCTGGCTTATACGCACCCGAGATGACTTTCAACAGCGTCGACTTCCCGGCACCGTTATGTCCTACCAAACCAAGGATCTTGCCGGGTTGGATACCAACGCTGACTCCCTTGAGAGCCGGCACGCCAGAGAAACGCTTGACAATGTCGCGCACCTCGAGGCCGACCGGGTTCTGCTGTGAAGCCATCGCGGTATCCAACACGGCATTCATTTGGCTAGCCAACCTCTCCAGGAGCCGGGGTTTCGCCCTTGACGAACATCTTCAAAGGACGGAGGATCTCCGGCGCGGGAGTCGCGCCGCCCAGCCATTCTTTGATCTGCCCAACAACGCGCTTGCCGTAGTCTTCCGGCTCTTGCGCAACGCAGCCGGGGTACTGATCGGTCAGCGGCTCTTCAGAAGCGCAGAAACCGTAAACCTTGACGTCCTTGCCCGCGACAGCCTGCAAAGCACCGTATGTCGCCGGGCCGGTGGAGGCGAAGATTACGTTGACGTTGGGGTTGCCGGTAAGCATTTCCGTGGTGGCGGCGAGCGAATCGTCGGGCTTCACATTGCCGTCGACCTTGGCGACAACCTTGGCATTCGGGTTGGCGGCGATGGCCTTCTCAAAACCCTCGTCGCGAAGAAGCACTGGAACTTCGTCGGGCTCGGTGATGAAGCCGATGTTGAGTTCGGTGTCAGCGCCAAGATCTTTGAGAACCTGCTCAGCGGTCTGGGTGCCGCCGGCGACAGTGTCAGCTCCGAGGTACTGGACGATGGTGGCGCCCTGGTCTTTCAAGGCC
>JAITSW010000028.1 GCA_031287505.1 Propionibacteriaceae bacterium | reverse complement strand
GGTCTACTTCGTCGACGGCGGTCATCCCGGAGAATCGTTTTGTGATCTTCTCGGCTCTGAACGCGATCACCGGATCATTGGCTGCACTCATTTGCTTTACTCCGCTCTTGTCTTACTCGGCCCAGTGTCCTGGTGCGTCAGGAGCAAGGTCTCCAGGTGTTGAGAACGACTGAATGCCGTACCACTGACCCGTGAAACCATTTACCGGGATATCGACGACTGGCAGCCAGGGTTGTTCGCCATAGGCGGCGGTCATGTTGGCCTGAACCTGATCGACGGTAAGTGTTGGCTTGAGCGTCTTGTTCTTGATCATGTCCCACAGCAAGTGGGTGGCAACAATGCCTTCGCCCTTGGCCGGCTGCTCGGAGCATTCGGTCAATTCGCCGGCGATGATGGAATCAAGCTCCGGCTTGGAACAGTCAACAGAAGCGACCGGGATGTACTTCGGGTCGGTGTTGGGGTAGATGGCCTCCTCAGCCTTAAGGGCTGGGATAGCGCCGCCGACAGCAGCGGTTCCGTCAATGGTCATGATGCCCAGGATGCGGTCGATGCCGTACTTTGAAATCGCGTCATCAGTGATGGTGCGGCCCTTCTCGCCATCGCATTCAGCTTCCTGAATAACGATTTCCAGCTTGTCGTTGGCGGCCATGATCGGGTCAATGACCTTGTGCATGCCGTTGTGGCGGTCGACGTCGGTGGAGAGCGTGATCAGGCAGCGAAGCTCGATGAAGACACCGTTGCCTTCGCGCCATTCCTTGCCTCGATTCTTATCCAAAGTGTCTACAACTGCCTGGGCAGCCAGCTCGCCAGCCTTGACGCCGTCGAACGACACATAGGTTTGGTCCGAACCTGGGACGAAGCTGTTGTGGGTAACAACCGGTATGCCTTCTTCGGCTAGCTCGGCAAGAACGCCTTTCATGGCTTCGGCGCGATATGAGACCAGGCTCACACCGTCGATCCCTTTGGCAATCTGCGCCTTGAGGGCTTCAGTCTGCTCAGCGGCATCGTTGGATCCAAAGGCAACGGTATTGATTTTGACGCCCTCTTCTTTGGCAATGCGCGCCCACTCTTCTTCTTCGCCGGCCTGCACGCCGTTGAAGAACACATCGTTGGAATCCCAACGGATCAGGGCGATGTTGTATTCGCTCTTAGCGGCCGTGTCTGTGCTTTCGGCCGGAGCCGGGGTAGGGGGCTGAGTGCTTGTGCAGCCGGCGGCGATGGTCAGACCAGCTACCACCGCGCCTACGAACAGTGTTTTGCGCCAGGTCATCTTGGACTCCTTGTCATAGTCTTCCTCCTTGAAGCTATATCCCAGAAAATATCGGGATTTGTTCGAACGTACCATGTAGTTGTTACAAATTGCAATATTCTTTGCAGTATTGAGACTCTAATGTTATATTCATACCAATACATAACACTCAAAGCTGACAATGGAGGAGCATATGAGTAACGGACGTCGACTTGATCGGATTTTTGGCGCGGACGGAAGGACAGTAATCTTGGCGCTCGACGCGCCCTACTTCGCGAGTGACATTGAAGGTGTCGATAAAGCGGTGGCCGCGGTTCCCGAAATGGTTCCCCATGGCCTTGACGCGGTCTTGGTGCCCAAAGGTATTGCAGAACGCGGCTATTCCTCCCTCGGCGATGTTGCGATGGTGTTGCGCTGTGACACCGTTACAGACGTGTATGACGGCTCCATTCCCGGCTCTTTTATCGCTCACACAGCGTTGGATGCGATCCGCGTCGGCGCCGATGGTGTTGTGGTGATGGCCTTTCCAGGCTCCGCCAACCATGTTACGTTGCAACTCCAAACGCAAGAGCTCAAGGCGGGCTGCGAAAAGTACAACCTGCCCCTCATCGTGGAAGCTCTTCCGTTCACCTTCCCCGGCCTAGAGCCCGAACACCGGGATCCGAAGAACGTTGCGACAGCTGTCCGCATGGCTGCCGAATACGGCGCAGATGTGGTCAAAACCCGCTATTCCGGCGAGCCGGAGGATGTGGTCATCGCCAAGAACGCCTCAGTGCCGGTGATTGCCCTAGGCGGGCCAAAGGCAAATCTGGAAGGCTATTTGGCCTTTGTGAAGCATTGCATCGACGCCGGTGCCGCCGGCGTCGCCGTCGGGCGCAACATAGTCCAAGATCCTGATCCGGTGGCCAAGGTTGCCGCGCTTGCCGCAATCGTCCACGATGGCGCCTCCGCCGCCCAGGCCACCGCGCTGTATAACGAACTGACCGAAAACTAAAGGAAAATGCCATGAAAGTCCTGGCAATCGCAGATGGGATTATCTCGGCAGCCGTCCTAAAGGCCGGCTTGGCCCACACCCCGGAATTGACCGCTGACCTAACCCTCCGCACTTGGTCGCACGCAAATTTGGCCGACCTCCAAGAGGATAACTTGGCAGTCGAATTGCGCGGCCCAAGTGCCATAGCCGAGCCGGTCGGCGTCTTCGAGGGCATCGAGGATTACGACGTTTTGATTACCCAGTTTTGCCCGATACGCGGCGAGGTGATCCGCCGCGGGAGCAAACTCAAGGCCATTGGGGTGCTACGTGCCGGCATCGAAAATGTGGACTTGGACACTGCCAACGAGCTGGGCGTCAAGGTTGTGAACGCCCCGGGCCGAAATGCCAATGCGGTGGCCGAATTCGCGGTGGGGATGATTCTCGCCGAAACCCGCAATATCGCCCGGGCGCATCTTGGCTTGCGCGATGGCAAGTGGGATCGCAACTTCCCCAACGGCGACGCCATCCCAGAACTCTTAGGCCGAAATATCGGCATCGTTGGGATGGGTCAGATTGGCCGGCGGGTAGCCGAGCTGGTGAGCGCGTTTGGGGCAAAGGTCAGCTACTTTGATCCCTATCTCGATACGCCGGAATTCCCAAGGTACACAGATTTGGCCGAATTGGCTGCCGCGGTAGACATCTTGACGATTCATTCCCGGCTTACCCCGGAAACCAAACACATTGTCTCTGCCGATGTGATCGCAGCCCTTCGCCCGCACGCCGTCCTGGTAAACACCGCCCGCTCTGGCCTAGTGGATGAGAAGGCCATGATCCAGGCACTCCAAGAGCGAAAGATCATGGGTGCCGCGATTGACACTTTCGATGATGAGCCGCTCCCGGCAGACAGCCCCTTCCGAAATCTTGACAATGTGACCATCACCTCTCACTTGGCCGGTTCCACAGCAGACGCGATGCAGCGGACGCCATCGATTTTGGCGCCCCGCGTGATCGCCGCTCTTGGTTGAAGTATTGTATGAAGACGAGGGCGGATAGGAATACCCACCTATTTCTATCCGTCCTTTCTTCTTAAGATATGGTTGACGGAAAATTCTTGAGAACTTGAGAGTTTGGATCGAGGAGAACGATGGCAAAGCAGGACATTTGGGATTTCCCGGATTGCTCCATCGCGCAGCGTCGTCGGTTTCGCAGAATCATGTCAGTCCTATTTGAAAAGGGCTTTGCCACCGTTGACGAACTTGTCGACACCCTAGGCGTAAGCAGAATGACCGTGCACCGCGACCTAGACGATCTGGATTCGCGGGGAACTCTGACCAAAGTCAGAGGCGGGGCAACCGTGGGGCGCACCGAACAATTCGAAAGCTCATGGGAATACCGCACCCGGGTGGAGTTAGGCCGCAAACAAGCCATCGCCGCCAAGGCTATCGAGTACGTTGAGCCGGGCGATTCGCTCATGTTGGACCCATCAACCACCGCCCACATTTTTTCAAAGTATCTGGTAAGCAAAACGCCGCTCAAGGTCGTCACCCCGAATCTGCACATCATCAACGAATTGGCTGACGTGCAGGGGATTGAATTGCACTCCCTCGGCGGCGTCTACGATCTCCACTTCTCGGCGTTTATGGGCGCACACTCCGAACTCTCCGCCGCGTCTTTCAGAGTCGACAAGATCTTCATGTCGACGGCGGCCATTTCCGGACGGACGGTCTGCCATTCGCAGGCCCGCGCCATCCGCCTTGACCGCGCCCTCTTCGAGGTAGCCCGCCAGCACATCCTGATTTTGGACTCCTCCAAGCTTGGCAACTCGGCGTTACACGTTTTTGGGGACGTAAGCGAGTGGGACATCATAATTACCGACGACGGAGCCACCGAGGCAGAGCTCGATGTCTTGCGCGGAGCCGGACCGGAAGTGATCGTCGCCAAAGTCGCAGACGTCGCCGAAAGCGATTAAGCCGGCGGGCTCTTCCCCGCTGATCCCAGCTGTGAGATAACAATCCCGGCCACCATCAGCGCGGCACCGGCATAACCGCGGATGCCCATGTTTTCACCCAAAAGCAAGGCTCCCCCCACAGCACCCCAAAGAGCCTCGGTGGCGAGAATCAAAGACGCATGCGCCGGCAGCGCATAGCGTTGCCCCATAACCTGCAGCGTATATGCGATGCCGACCGAGATGAATCCGGTGTAGAGCAAATCGGTGAAGGCATACTCAAAACCCGCAAATGGGTGGGCGTCAAAGACGAATGCCAGAGCGGTGCTCAGCACCGCGGTGGTCAAAAATTGCACCAACGAGAAACGCAGCGAGCTGACTTTGGGCGCAAAGTGGTCGATGACGAGTATGTGGGCGGTCCACAAGAAGGTGGTGGTGAACATCAAGATCTGGCCAAATCCCAGGCTCAAGTCGCCTTTGACCGCAATCAAGTACAGGCCCGACATTCCAAAGACCACACCGACCGCGATCTTCCAGGTTGCTTTTTGCCCGCGGAAGATCCCCACAATGGGCACCATCACCATGTAAAACCCGGTAATAAAGGACGCTTCGCCTGCTGTCACAGTCTCCATGGCCATCTGTTGCAAGCCGCAAGCCACCGCCAAAATCACTCCGGCTAGCAGACCGGGAAAGATAGCCTTTCGGGTGCGTTGGCGGCGCTTCTCCCTGGTTAGACGGCGCCTGCGGTCTAACCAGGAAATAACCACAAGGAGCACAGCGGCCCCCATGAAAAAGCGTGCCGCATTGAAAGTGAAGG
>JAITSW010000262.1 GCA_031287505.1 Propionibacteriaceae bacterium | reverse complement strand
GCTTCCGCGAATGAATTGGCGAATATCGTCACCCTCTTCCTCGGGTTGGCCATCGGTTCGACAATGAAGGGCGAGGATTTCCTCAAGGTCTCGACTTTGGCGATCATGGGACTGGGCCTGTTGGCCTTCTTGCTAGACACCGCCACCGGTGTGTTGTTTGGCAAGCTGATGAACCTGTTCTCCAAGGGAAAATTCAACCCGCTGATTGGCGCCGCTGGAATCAGCGCCTTTCCAATGGCTGCCCGGGTGGTGCAAAAGGAGGCAACTCGGGACGACTTCTCAAATTTCATCCTGATGCATGCCATGGGAGCCAACGCCGCGGGTCAGATTGCCAGCGTTGTGGCCGGCGGCGTGTTGCTGGCGTTGATGGGTGCTGGTTAGCCCCACGACAAGTTGACCCGATGGGCTATCGCGGCTATCGCCCGCCCGGGTGCGGATCTGGGTCGCGGGGGGCTACTAAGAGTAGGGAACTACACAGCAGCAGGCCGGTAGACCAGAAGATGCCTAAGACTCCAAATGGGCTTGCCAGAGTGCTTATCAGTGCCGGGAAACACAGTTGAGCCAGATTGTTTGCGGTAAGCCTAAGCCCCAATGCGGTGCCGTGTTGGGCAGGCGAAGTCAGGGAGACAACCCAAGACATGGTAAGCGGTTGCGGAGTGCCTAGCCCAAATCCCATAACGATCATGACAACGATGGCACCAAGTGTGGAGGCAAAGGGGAAGGCAAACGCCCCAATTGCCGCTCCGGCGATGGAGATTATCAGGACGGCTCTTCTGCCGATCAGGGCAGTGGCCTTTGCCAATCCAACACGGCTGATAACGGAAACTCCGGCTCGAAGCGATAGTAAGAAGCCCACAGTGGTCGCGCCGATGCCCTGGGCGGTTGCCCAGACGGGCACAAAGCTGTACATCAAATCGATGGTGACCAACACTGCCCCCGAGACTAAAACCGCCCGCCAGAGTCCCTTTTTGCGCAAAACATCCCGCGCCTGGTTTTTGCGCTGGTTTTGACCCGGCTGGATTCGATCGATGGGGAGGCCGCGTTCGATTCGATGCTCGAAAATGGAGAATGGGATGCCCAGAAGGTAGAGCAGGGCGCAAACGCAGAAACCCACGACGGTGTTGGGATGGATCAGATCTGATCCGGGGTCAAGCGTGGCTGCGAAGGCCACCAGGGCCGGCCCGGTCATTTGTCCCAAAGACGCGGAAGCGGAAAGGATGCCAAATGCCCCGTCAGGCGAATCTCGTCCCACACGGGCAACGTAGGTTTGGTTCCCGATGACCACCAGTGTTCCGCCAAGGCCGCTTCCCGCAGCGGCAACCAGAAGCATCGGCAGCCCGGGGAGGAAGACGGTAAACATGATGGAAGCGGCGGTGACCACTATGCCCGTCAGAATCAGCTTGGTGCCGCCGATACGGTCGCTTAGGCGCCCGGCAGGCAGGGATATCAATAAGGCGGGCAAGGCCAGCGCCGAGACGACAACCCCGAGGAAGGGTAGGTCAGCGCCCTGGTCTAGAGCGCGGTAACCCGCCATGAGCCGAATACTCGCATATCCCCCTTGGGTGAGAATTGTCTGCGGAACCAGTATGCATCGCCAGTGTTTTCTATCCATGGGCCACTAGGCGGGACGTGCCTTCGCAGTGGAAGGGGTGGTGGTTCACTTATTTCGACCCGCGTAAAACGGACGCGATACTTGAGTCATCACGGGCTCCGCCGCCGGCGGCCTGTGCCAATAAGTAGAGCTGCTCTGCGGCGGCGGCTACCGGTGTGGCCACTCCACCGGCGCGGGCAGCCTTTTCGACGATACCGAGGTCTTTAACGAAGATGTCGGCTCGGGAGAGCACCGGGGGTTCTTCTCCGCTAAGGGCGGCGATGATGCGCGGACCCCGATCAGCCAACATGAAGGAAGCTGCGGCTCCCGCTCCCAAGGCGTCCAATACCCGGGAGAGGTCTAACCCCAACGACTGTGCCAGGGCTAGCGCTTCGGCTGCGGCTGCGATGTGCACGCCGCAAAGCAGCTGGTTCACTGTTTTGAGTGCCTGGCCGTCTCCCGGCTGGTCGCCCACCACGGTCAGAGTCGAGGAAAGCTGTTCCAAGATGCCTTGCACTTTGGCCAAGTGCGCCGGCGAGGCTCCCACTATGATGAGCAGGTCTCCGCGCCCGGCCCGGATCGGCCCGCCCGAAATGGGGGAGTCAACTAGGCCAATGCCCAGCTCGTCGAGTAAAGGGGCAGTGCGTCTAACGGCATCAATGCCCACCGTGCTGGTGAGGATAACCACCGCGCCGGGGGCAAGAACACCAGCAACTCCATCTTCCCCGAAAAGGGCTCCGGCCAGCTGGGCTTCGTTTCGCACCGCCAACAAGACGGCTTGGGCATCGCTAGCCGCTTGTTGGGCGTTGGCGCAGACGCTTATCCCGGCTTGTCCCCCTAATGCCGCCCGCTGAGGGCTGGGGTCGTACCCGAAGACTTGAAAATGCCCACTCAGGCAGGCAGCCATGGGAAGTCCCATGGCTCCTAGTCCAAGTACTGCAACTCTTTGGGGGTTAGCGGACATGGCAGATCTCCTCGCGGTGGAAGTGTGTTCTTATGATCTGTTGGCGCTGAGCAGGTTTACGACGTTGGACAAGGCAAAATCATCACCCACATTTCCAGCGAAGACGACGTAGGGTATTCCAGCCCCGGGGCCGTCCTGGCCTTGCCAAAGGGAGACGATGCCGGGCAGTAGGCATCCGCGCACAACTGCGCGGCGCATGCGCATCCCAAAACGCGCCAAGTCAGAGGAGGTGATTCCGCCCTTGGCGATGACGAAGCGCGGTCGTGTTTGGTCTACCACTAGAGCGGTAATCGAGTACAACTCTCGAGAGATCTTCCGGGCGATATCTAGGCTCGCCGCCGGGTTGTCGCCTTTGACCAAGTCCCGGCTGGTGTACACGACGACATTGCCGGTTTTCAGAGCTTGCACAATTTGGGAGGCAATCTGAGCTAGAGCCGGGCCGCGATCAGCATCGCCGAGCAGGTTGGCGACTCGAATTTCGATCTCAACCAGGGATGGCGATTGAGCTTTGAGCTGGGCAAGTTGGCGGGTAGAGACACCCACATGGGAGCCAACTACGATCAGCCCGCCCGGTGCGGATTCCCCGATGTGGGAGAAGATCTCGGCAGCGGTGAGTGGCGGCCTTTGCCGTTGGGCTATCAGAGCTCGGATAAACGACGGGCCAGAGCGTGGCAAGAGCGTTTTACCCTGGGCCTGGGCAGTGAGCATTCCAAGGGCCAGCGCGAGCAAATCGTCCTCGTTTACCACGTCAACGGCGATCGGCGCGCCGCCCGTTGCCTGGCGAAGGACGTCGACGATTTCAGCTGTGCCAGAGCGAATGGCGTTCAAATCCAAGGCCAACACGTCGTGGCTGCGCCATTGGCCGGCAGATTTTTCAGCGGCGTAATCGGCGAGTCTTGAACTTGAATAGCCAAAGGTCGCATCTTTGGCGAACTCCGACTCGCCGACTGGCACGAGCTTTCCCGCAGCCTCTCTGACAGAGTGGATGCCGGCTATCGTGACTCGTCCAGCCTCTGGAAAGGCGGGTACCAGCAAGACGCCATCCACTGCAGGCTCGCCCAGCTTCGCCAGGGTTTCGCTGATGACGTCTGGCTCTAAGGGGTAATGGCCGCGCAGAGTCGAGTCGCTTCTGGAGGCAAAGCTGACGCTTACTCCTTTTTGCCTGGCGGCTGCGACAGCATTGGTGATAACGGCGGCGTTGATCTCGCGTGCGCTATGGGGGTCAAGGCTGCGACTGTTCGTCTCCACGAATACCGCTGGAGGAGCGTCGGTATTTTCAATCTGCGCAAATGCCCACTGAAAATCGTCAACCTGCCAATCGGTCAACACCGGGACGTCATGCACTGCCTGGGTGCCGGTTGGGTCGTCATCCAGCACCACCAATATGCTGCCGTTCGCGCGAA
>JAITSW010000248.1 GCA_031287505.1 Propionibacteriaceae bacterium | reverse complement strand
GACCAGTCCCCAAACTGGATCGGTATGTCCTCGTCGGGGAAGGGCGGGATGCAGTAATGAAGGCGCAACTGTATCTACTTTTGCTTCTTGTCGCAGTGGTTCTAGGGCATTAAGGTCGGTGAATGTGTCGATGATCCAACCGATGCGTCTCACGGATGCCGTCGGAAACCAGCGAGCCGACTCGGCCACGGAAGCAGCGGTCAGATTTGCCTCGTTGACCAAGTCGATGATGATATTCGCCGCATTGTCTAAGCCGCCAGCCAGATCAATGTCTGTTGTTATATCCAGTGCGGTGACGGCGGGTGTCGAGAACGGTACGTCGCCGTTATAAGTGCGAACCATAATGGTGGATACCTGTCCAACGCGTTCACGGCGGTTGAATTCAAAATGTACGCGACCTACGGTTCTGGCGGTAACTCTGCCGTCTACGGCGACTTGAAACACTTGGGGGGCATTATGGGTTGCGCCGTGGCGAGAAGCTGCGCTCAGCCATCCGACGTAATACGAGATGCCGGCGTAACGAGCAAGATCATCGATCAGTTCGATGCCAGGTGGCCCGCCAGCGGCACGATACTCCGGGCGTACAGGAACCCAAAGTCCTCTGGCCGGTGAAATCCACTCGCCACGTCTGATTGGTGCCGCTAGACGCACTCGCACATGATCGTTAGGAACACCCAACAACTTGCCAGCCTCGGCAGTGGTGAGAGACGATATCCCGTGAGATAGCGCCCAGTCCGCAGCTTGGGCGCTGCGAACCGAATTATCGAGGAGCGTCTCTATTGCCATGTTCGGTATTGTAACATAATTGATTACGTTAATGAATATAAAAATAGTGAGATATAAGTATGAGCAAGTAATAGTTGCTTTGCTGGTTATGTAGGGAACTCTGGCTAAGTCTCGAAGGGCTAATTCTCCCGGCTCGCAAGTAGGAATGGGTCGGCATTGTGCACTCGAGACGTCGCAATTCCAGCTGATAGCGCGGCGACGGCAATCGTGCCCGCGACAACTTGAAGACTGATTCCGATGATCTGGAAAGTCGGATCATCGGCCAACACCTGTCTGACTTCGGCTGGGATGGCCTGCCCGTCCAGCAGATTCCCCAAGAGCGCTCCGGCCGCCGCGCCGGCGCTGATGTCGAGCATAAGCACTCGGCGCGCATCCTGCGTCCGATAGCCGCGCATCCGAAGCAAGGCAAACTCCCGCGTCCGGCGGCTGGCCGCATTTCGAGCGGCGGACACGGTTTGGATGATGATCAGCGTGCCAAGGGCCGCCCCGCTCAGGCCGATCAGAGCCGGGAACACGGATGACCGGGCAACGCCCCAGCGCGGTCACTGTCGCGCAGTGGGGCAAAGCCCAGCTCCTGAAGGCTCTCCATCATTGCCGAAATCTTGTCTGCCGTGTTCACTTGGACCACCACACCGGCACCACGCCGGGCGCGCCCTTGCAGTCACCACCGGCACGACTAGTGGGATCAGCGCAGACACCCCCACCAGGGTTGTCAAACTCGCATTGCGTCCGGATGAGAATCCGTGTCTGACGCTCAACCTGGGCCAACCCAGCCGCCGGGAAAACGGCTCCTCCTCATAGCCCCCGTTCCGACGTAGCGTAGATATGGGTGACGTTCTCTACGACAAGTGGCTTTTCCCCTACCGTTCTCCGCTAGTTTACGTAGATAATCACCGTTGAACCCAAAGGCGCCATCTCGCCTCTGGCTGGTTTTGTGTTGGAGACCAAGTTGAGGGGGAATAAGACGTTTTCATGTTGGATTTTTGCTTTAAAGCCGTGATCCTCGATGATCTTGGTGGCTTCTTCGACGCTCTTGAATCCCACATATGGGACTTCCCTGAGTTCGGGGCCTTTCGAAACCACGAAGCTGACGGTGTCTCCGCGCAGCAACTGCCCGGAGGTCGGTTCTTGTGAGACCACAAGACCCTTGGCGAGCTTGTTGTCAAAGACCTCGTCGGTTTGCTTAACCTTGAGCCCGGCGTCTTTGTAGTGCTTCTTAGCCTCGTCATAGGGCTTGCCGGTGTAGTCCTTGATGTCTACCGGAGCCGGGCCGAGCGAGACGACGATGTCTACCACGGTGTTTGGGGGAACCTTTTTCCCCTTGGCGACAGACTGGGAGAGCACTATGCCGTTTTTGACCGTGTCATCGTATTTGGTGTCTTGTTTGCCCACCTTGAGGTGGGTTTTTGTCAGTGCGTCAATGGCGGCATCGGCTGTTTTCCCCACCACTTCGGGGACGGAATAACGTTCCTTGCCCTTAGAGATGCGAGCTTGGATCTCACCGTTGATGACGATGCTCTCACCAGGCCCGGGCGCGGTGGCGATGATCTGTCCGGTCGGAACCTCCTCGGAATACTCTGTGGTGAAAGCCACGGTGAGCCAAGCTTCTTCGGCTTTATTGACGGCTTGGGCTTCGGTGAGGCCGACCAGGCTTGGGGTTTCGACGTAGCGGGCCTTGAAGTAATACCAGGTGCCAAAACCGGCCAACCCGGCGATTAGCAAAACTGAAAGCAGCAGTGCCAGGCCGCGTTTGCGCTTGGAGTTCTGCTTTTTAGCTAGGACGGGCGCTTTCCCGCGCGCCTTAGTCGCAGGCGGATCTGGCGGTGGCGGGGTTTGATTTAGGATGGGAACCGGCATTTGCGGGGTGCGTTCTGCCTTAGCCGCACCCGCCGCCTGCCCGTAGCCCCCGCTTGCGTGATTCCCGTGTAACTCCGGGATGGTCTCGGTGAGTTGGTCGTCTGGGTTGAGAGTGGTCTGGCTTACCTTTGCGGCCAACAGCGGGTCGCCGCGTTTGCCTTCGAGTAGGGCTTGCCGCACTTCGCGCAGGTGGGAAAGCAGGACGGTTCCATTTTGAGGGCGGTGCTTCGGATCGCGCGCTGCCGCGGTGGTGACTAGCGCGTCCAAGTAATCCGCGATGATGGCGTCCCCGCCTGGCAACACCCTCGAGGGCGGGGCAATGTCATTGTGGACGTGGCTGTAGGCCACTGCGACGGCGTTCTCGCCCTTGTGGGGTTTCTCGCCGGTCAAAAGCTCGTAGAGCATCACCCCAAGGGCGTACACATCTGCCCTGGCATCGTAAGGCGAGTTGGTGACAATCTCGGGGGCCACATAGGAGATGGAGCCCATCAACGTCCCGGTGTTGCTGTTGGTGTTGGACGCCACCGGCTTGGCCAGCCCGAAATCGGCCACCTTGATCTGGTTGCGGTCAGAGATGAGGACATTCTCGGGTTTGAGATCGCGGTGCAGCAGGCCGGCC
>JAITSW010000005.1 GCA_031287505.1 Propionibacteriaceae bacterium | reverse complement strand
TTTGTTGGAGCCTCTCGATTTGGTGACCGTCACCGTTGGCGAACAGTACATGGGCGCTGTGATGACCGATCTTTCCGGACGCCGGGGGCAACTGCTTGGCACCGACTCGCAGAACAACAAGACCATCATCCGGGCGCTCGTCCCACAGACCGAGCTCACCCGCTACGCGATTGACCTGCGCGGCCTAGCCCAAGGCTCGGGAGCGTTTACCCGCGAATATCACGGCTACGAGCTGTTGCCGCAGAATCTGCTCAATAAGTACGTAGAGGGGTAATTGGCCCTGGGCTCGCGGCGAGGTGGAGTAGGCGGATTTCCAGGCGGCGTCTGGTGCCCAGTTTGGCTGTTGAGATCGCGGAAGAGGTTGCCGGTGGTCTTCTGCCGGTGGTCTTCTTAAAAGGAGGTCGGATCGGTTTTGCGGTGGGGGCGGCTAGATTTTCCGGATGCGCACCCAGGTGACGTGGTGGGGTTCGTTTTTTCTTAGGACGACTGTGGCGCGGCCGCGGGTGGGTCTGATGTTTTGGTTTAGGTTGGGGCCGTTGATGGTGTCCCAAAGGTTTGCGGCTACTGCGATGCTCTGCTCTTCGGTGAAGTCGGCGAAGCGGGCGAAGTATGAGTCTGGGTCGCGGAAGGCGGTTTGGCGCAGGCGGAGGTGTCGTTCGATGTACCACTTTTTGATGGCGGCTTCGTCGGCGTCGACGTAGATGGAGAAATCGAAGAAGTCGCTGATGGCCAACGCGGGGGAGATTTCGGGGCTGGTATGGGCTGGCTGCAAGACGTTGAGCCCCTCGAGGATGAGGATGTCAGGTTGGCGCACCACTATTTGCCTATCGGGAACGATGTCGTAGCGCAGGTGCGAATACATGGGTGCCACCACTTCGCGGGCCCCCGATTTCACGTCCATCACAAACTGGAGCAGGGCTCGGCGGTCATAAGACTCCGGGAAGCCTTTGCGGGCCATCAGCCCGCGTTCTTCCAAGGTGGCATTTGGGTAGAGGAAGCCGTCGGTGGTGACTAGGTCTACCTTGGGGTGCCCGGGGGCGGCCGCTAGCAGCTCGCGAATTAGGCGTGCCACAGTTGATTTGCCCACTGCCACCGAACCGCCGATTCCGATGATGAACGGAGTGCGCCGACCCGGCATCCCCAGATACATATGGGTATCGCGGAAGACAGCCCCGGTACGTTCGACATAAAGCTGAATAAGCTGGCTCAGCGGGAGGTAGACCTCTTTGACTTCTTCGAGGTCGGTGGGGTCTGAGATTTCTTGCAGCCAAAAAAGGGCTTCGGTGCTGCGATTGCCACTGCGCTTGGCTGCCAGCTGGGCCCAATGCTCGCGGGCTAGCGTCAAGTAGGGCCCGTAAAGGTCAGAGTCTGACTCGCTCCCTGGCATGGATCTCCTATCGAGCGGGGATGAGTGGCAATACCGCACACGAGCTTAGTGTGGAATGCGCGGCAGCGGGAGAGTTTGGAAGAAAGATTGGCTTTGATCCTTTTGGCGCGGCGTGGAAACGACCCAAGAAGAGTGAAAGCTCGTAGCCTAAGGTCATGGACGCTTTCCTACACCCGGTTGGCTCCAAACCTGCGTGGGTCTACTGGGTGCGCCGGGCTGCCGCCCTGATCGTGGTGGGAGTGTTGATAGCTCTGCTGGCACTTTTGGGATGGGGGATTGCCGGGACTCTGAATGCGCCTCCGGCGGGCAATCCGTCGAATCAGCCCAGTGGCGACTTGAGTTCGGTGGCGCAGGTAAAACCCTGCGACTCAAAATCGGTAAAGCTGAGTGTGGCAGGCTTCCCCAGGCTTTCTGTTGACGGCTTGCAAAAATTCAATCTGACGCTGGCCAACACCTCGGCGGCCGGGTGCAGCTACGAAATTTCGCCGCAGTCTTATGTTTTGAGTGTGGTTTCAGGCAAAGACAAGATTTGGAGCACCGCAGATTGCCCCGAATGGGTGCCCGCCAAGTCGGGGATAATCAAGGCCAAGGCATCTGTGGAGTTTTCGGTGGAGTGGAAACTGCGTCGCTCAAATGGCTCGTGCACTCTAGACAAAGCCAAGCTCAAGCCCGGAACGTACGTGGCAACTGCTACCTGGCGAGAAATCTCCGGCAGGCAAGTTCTCAATCTAGTGGGGTAAATGCCTCATAGCATTTTGGATTCGGCTATGAACACTTGTCCCGCCGGCGCGTTTTGATCGAGCGGGTTTGATTGAAACGCGGCACCGTCGTTTGCGGCCAGGATGAGAGCCTCATGCTAAGCTTCGGCGGTCTCAAACGCGAATGATCGAAATGCGTCGTTTGCGGCCAAGATAAGAGCCTCACACTAAGGCCAGGGCTGGGCGCCCAGTGGGAACACCTCCTAACAGAGTTGGGCTGTCTTCCTGGCTTGCCCTGGTGGGGGTGGGGAGCCCGGCGGCGTCCAGGGCGGCGTTCAAGTTGGCAACTTCCACTACCTGCGTATCTGCTAGCTCAATGCCGCAGCCGAGGGGGACTAAGGCTTTGCGGACTCCCAGCCGGGCGGCTTCTTGCAGCCGCCGCTCGATAGCGGGTACCCGCCGGATTTCGCCTGAGAGCCCCACTTCGCCCAAGGCCACGAGGCGATGGGTGAGGGGCAGATCGGCGGTGGCGGACGCAACTGCAAGCGCGATGGCCAAATCCGCGGCCGGATCTGCCGTCTTT
>JAITSW010000237.1 GCA_031287505.1 Propionibacteriaceae bacterium | reverse complement strand
GGAACGATACGCGTGGTGCCAAATTGCAAATTCCACAGGAAGCGGTCCATGAACATGGAGTTGAATTGGACGGTGCGGCCGGGATCGAGTTGCTCTTGCAGTTTGCCGACGTTCTCAAGCAATATCTGCTGCGAGAACTGTCCGCCACCGGCTAGCTCCGCCCAAGCCCCGGCGTTGGCTGCCGCGGCGACGATGTCCGGGTCGACAGTGGTAGGCGTCATGCCTGCCAGGGCGATGGGAGAACGACCGGTGAGCCGCGTGAACGCGGTCTCAACGACGACACGCCCGTCCCCAAGTTCAATTAGCTTAGGGAGATACCCATCCCAAACCTGTGGTTTAGCCGGCAAGAAACCGGGCGTCGAAAACTTCTGCAGCCCGCGCGAGGTGCCAGTGGAGACGACGGTGACGTCTTTGCCCTTGGTGATCGCGCGCGTCATGCGGGTCAGGACGTTGGAGGGCCCCAAATCGAGCAGCCACCGCGCCCCATCGTCAATCGAATGCCGTACCTTCGTCACCCAGTCAACCTGACGGGTAAGCACGTCTTTTGCCAGATCGCGAGCCAATTGGGTGCTGAGTTTGCAGGCGGCCGCCCATTCGACGACCTTGTCCACCGCCGGACGCAGCAAGTCGGAGTGGAATGGCGCCGAGACGTCCAAGAAATCTAATACCGGGGCAAAAACCCGCCCGCCGGTCTTCTTCCCTTGTAGATCAGCCACCGAGGATTCGTGCCATTTGGCAACAGCGCGCGCAAACTGTTCTAGATCGGATGGGAATCCGCTGATCACATGGCTCTTAATATCGTTGGTGACGCCTACCGTCAGCGGGTGTTCCAAGGCGTCCTTGAGGTCGGCGATGATGGCGTCAATCTCTTCGCGGGTCGCTCCGACGATGGAGAGCATCGGGCTGCCGTCGGGGGTGTGGACGATGCCCAGCCGCTTGGAAACCTGCGTCGCGGCCGCCCCGATCAGATGCGCGATTGCGACGATCGGGGCGAGTTCGTCTTCGCGCCCATCGGAGAGGGCTTTCGCGGCTCGGGCTGCCAACACCCCCTGCGAATGCCCGCGCACCGAAACCGGGGCGTTCTTGGAAATATCGAGGCCGTCTTTGATCAGCGTCTTTAACAGCGCGATCTGGGTGAGTAGGATGCCGGGGATGCTGGTCACCGCGTCCGAGTCGGAAAAATCGGGGCGGGGAGATGCTGACCGGGGTTTCTTGGCCAGAATGTTCACGCCGGTGGGTTCGATGGTGAGCAGGTCGTCGGCTACTCCGGCAACCAGGCGGTCCGCCTCTTTTTCCAGCTCGACAATGGCGTGACGGATATCTGGATCTTCCAACAACTCGTCGAGGAGTGGACGCCATGCCGAAGACTGCCCTGCAAAGATCAAACCATAGGGGGTTTCATCCGTGATCTGACCCAAGGCGTCATTTCGCTGGTTTCTTTTGCGCATATATGATCTCCCGATCTAAGCATTTCCACCACCCCACAAAAAACACGGCAGTACGGGTTCCGTACCACCGTGGTATATGGAGTGTTTGGCCGCTACGAGTAACTTCCCGGGATAGCCTAGTACCAATTTCCGCCAGTTTTGACATCCGCGTCCGCAATAGACTTCGGCCGCACATGCCCACACGCGGCTCTCTTGCGGCACTCTTGCGGCACTCAATTGGCATACTTACCGTTTATCGATAGAAATATATTGATAAACAATATGAATTGTATTAGATTGAGGCTTGACGCTAGTCAAACGGGCGCTACCGCGTGATTGGAGCGGAGCACAGAATTGGGAGAAGCGCATGTCGGAGATTTGGAACAGGGATCGTTCGATAACGCTTTCGCTGGTGGTGGTGCGGGTGGTGTTGGCGCTCGCAGTTGTGGCGGCAGTGGCGCTTCCCGTTGCCTACCGGCAAAACCCCGCCCTGCTAACGGGCACATTTTCATCGCTGTTCTATCTGGGAGGCCCTTGGTTTTTCGTCCTCGTGTATGCCCTGCTAATTCTCGGATTCATCGCGGTGCTGGCCTTGCACAGGGTATTGCTGAACCTGGCCAAAGGGCGGGTATTCACCCCAGACAATGTAAATGCGTTGCGGCTGCTCTCCTGGATGTGTTTTCTACTCGCCGGAATTCTGGCGGCGGGAACGGCGGGCAATACGCTGTCGCCCATGCCGGTTAGCGGGTGCCTAGAAATCCCAGGCGGCTATTCCGAACACTGCCTTATTAGGGCAGGCAACGCCGGACTCTTCGGCTTTGCCCTGCTCACCCTGTTCATGGCCTTCGTCGGACTCATAGTGCGCGTGGTCAAAAACGTCCTCGACGCCGGAGTCGTCCTCAAAGACGAGAACGACTACACCATCTAGGGGTGCCGTGAGTATTCAGGTAAACATCGATGTATTGATCGCCCAGCGGAAAATCCCCGTCGGCGAGCTGGCTGCCCGAGTCGGCATCACCCAGGCCAACCTCTCGATTCTGAAAAATGGCAAAGCCCGGGCTATCCGCTTCTCCACGCTAGAAGCGCTCTGCCGGGAGTTGGATTGCCAGCCGGGCGACATCCTGGGTTTTGACCCAAACAGCTCTAGCGAAGACTTGGCATCTGCCGCGCAGGAGGAAGAATGAGCCAACCAACACCTTCAAGGAAATTCGCAATCGCGGACACGGCTTTCGCCGTCCTGTCGCTAGCCTTTGGCATCGCCTACTGGGATTGGGAAATCCCCGCCCGGGGATCCAACCTAGGCACATTCGTCTTTCTAGTAGGCGTTTTCGCTATCGCCGCCGCCTACCTAGCGTTCTACAAAATCAAACAAAACTGGACGAGC
>JAITSW010000236.1 GCA_031287505.1 Propionibacteriaceae bacterium | reverse complement strand
CGAACATCAAATTCTCCCCTCGGTCTTCTTGAAAAAAGCCGTCATCTCGTCAAATACCTGTTGACTTTGGGGGTACTGCGGCTTAAAGACCGAAAAGATGTGGTCTAACCGATGGGTCTTGGGTTTGCCGAAGAATCGGAAGAAATGCCCTGCCCTGTCGTTCTGAAGCCGCCGCACGAAGGCCTTGCTCATCTTGAAGAGCCAGTCTTGCCGCGATGACACCCCGTAGATCGGAGGCAGCTGGCTCAGGTCGGGCAGATTTTCCAGCGCTAGGGCGTCCTTGAGCCTCTTCTCGCTCTCCGCCCGTCCGAAATTAATGGCATTCACCCCAAATCCGCGATATGAGCGTTCATCGATGGCCAACATGGGGCTGACCAAGCCTAAGGCGCGAATACCGAGCTTGGAGCGGATGCCGTCAAAGGCGGCCGGAGCCCAATCCCCCTGCCCCTCGCCGTGCGGCTCAGATCCCAACCCCTCAAACAAGCTCACCGAGTCAAGCTCTAGGGAACGACGGAAATTATCGTCTACGAGAGCCAAAGAGATGGTGCAGACAAGCAGCGCCCCGGCCGACTCCCCCACCAGGAAGACCCGGTCTGGGTCGACCTTGAGATCAGCCGAAAAGTTTGCCACACAGTCGATTGCGGCAAGGACGTCCGCAATTGATTCCCGCACCGAATGCCGCGGAGTGCGTCGGTAATTTATATTGAGGACGGCGAACCCCCGGGCAGCGAGTTGTTGGCAAAAGGCGGTGTCTTGACCCTTGTCTCCACCGAAAAGACCGCCACCGTGCACGGCGATGATCGTCGGCATTGGGCCAACCGCGTTGTGTGGCCGGTGGATATCCATCAGCCAGTATTCACGTTCGGATGGCAAATAGGCTCGATCATATTCCGATTCGACCTGGGGGTGGTTGCCCAAATGCCTATTGGAAAACAGATCAAGGAAAGCCCACAGGCCTACCACAACACTGGCCAACGCCTTCCTAACCATGCAATGAGTCTACGGGCAGCCGTTTGAAATGCTCGGCCAGCGCGACCCCGCCCAAGGCTTGGTTAGCGACTATCCGTCGCTTGGGATAGAATCGCCAAGGTTATCGGGGTGTAGCGTAGTGGCTAGCGCGTCTGCTTTGGGAGCAGAAGATCGCAGGTTCGAGTCCTGTCACCCCGACGCTAAGGCGGCTAGGGTCAAGGACACTAGCCACAAGTGCATTCGCGGATGTAGCTCAATGGTAGAGCCCCAGCCTTCCAAGCTGGCCATGCGGGTTCGATTCCCGTCATCCGCTCGAGATTTTTCCCCGGGGAAGCCTTTTGCGCGGATGGCGGCGATGTGATGGGACAACCGAACCGGCAAGGGTACAGGCGTTAAGCGAGACGGCTCGTCATCCGACCTCAACAGGCGTAACCAATACCCTTCCTTCCGCGACTTCACGCACAGCGCCAACGATTGCAAACTTCGCGGTTAGCGGCAGATCGGCCGCCGAGCGTCCCACCCAGAGGGCGAAATCGCCGGGTTCGACGATTCGCCTGCCCGCCAAACCGGTGAAGGACGTGCGATCAGCGTGGACTGAGAAACTAACCTGTTTGGATTCGCCAGCGGCCAGTTCTACCCGCGCAAAGCCGATGAGCACTTTGACCGGGCGAGTCACCTGGGCATATTCGTCGTGGAGGTATAACTGGGCAACTTCGGCGCCTGCCCTGGCACCGGTGTTTTTCAAAGTGAACGAGACCGTGAGTTCGCCATCATTGGCGATGCTGTCGGTGCTGAGCTCTAGGCGGGAGTAGTCGAAGCTGGTATATGACAAGCCATGGCCGAAGGGGAACAACGGCGTCGGATCAAGGTTGGAGATGCCGTTGGACTGCTGCGCCAACGGAGCGCCAAGGTAGGTGCTTGGCTGCCCGCCAACGTGATTCGGGATACCCAGCGGTGTGCGTCCGGACGGGTTTACCGCACCGGTGAGTACCCGGGCGATTGCGCCGGCACCCTCTTCGCCGGGCATGAACGCCTGAACGATGGCCTTGGCGCGATCTGCGTAACGCCCAAGCGCGTAGGGACGCCCGGTCACCAAAACTAAGACGGTTGGGGTGCCGGCATCTAAGACGGCATCCACCAAATCAGCCTGGCTGCCGGGCAGTTCCAAGGTCTCCACATCGCAACCTTCGCCGGAAGTCCCACGCGCAAACAGGCCGGCGATGTCGCCAACGGTGAGGAAGACCAGATCGGCTGCTTTGGCCGCCTGAACCGCAGCCGGGATTCCCGCGGTATCCACAGCCCCGAAGTCGACTGCCTGCTGATAGGTCACCTCGCTAGCGGCAAAGGCCTCCTTGATGGCGTCAAGCACCGATTGAGCTTCGATGCCCAATGAGCTCGCCGCATAGCGGGAGAGAATGTGATTGGGGAACGAGTAGCACCCAAATAGCGAGCGTGGCTCACCGGCGACCGGTCCGAGCACCGCGATCTTCGCCGGGGCGGCAGCGATGGGAAGGATGCCATCGTTGGCCAGCACAATGATTGACTCTTCGGCGGCTTCCCGGGCCAAAGCCCGGTTAGCCGGGGAATCGAGGTCGATTGCGGCTGGATCAGCGGACTTCGACGACCAACCCTCGTCTAATAGGCCTAATTCGAGCTTTAGCCGCAAAACGCGAGTGAGCGCGGTGTCGATGATTTCAATCGGAACAGCGCCAGATTCCACCAAAGGCTGAAGCGCCGAGGTGGCAGTGGTGTCCGGCAATTCGATATCGAGGCCGGCCGAAATAGCCATCGCGGCAGCTGTGCCCAGATCGGGGGCAACCTTGTGCATGGTGTGCAAGAAGGGATACGTCCAATAATCTGAGACGACCGTCCCGGCGAAGCCCCAGCGGTCGCGCAGAATTTCGGTGAGCAACTCATGCGAGGCACCCACCGGGACGCCGTCAATATCGGTATACGAGTTCATCACCGCCCGCGCGCCCCCTAGCCGGACGGCCATTTCAAACGGGGGCAGCATGACATCTTCGAGTTCGCGCTTCCCCATCGAGACCGGTGCGTGGTTGCGGGCAGATTTTGAAGCCGGGTAAGCCGCAAAGTGTTTCAGCGTTGCGACGATGCCGGCGGACTCCAGACCCTTTACGTAGGCGGTGCCGATCATGCCGACAAGGTAGGGATCTTCGCCGACGGTTTCTTCAACGCGTCCCCAACGATAATCACGAGCCACGTCAAGCAGCGGAGACAGACCCTGATGGACGCCCAGCGCGGCCATATCCGAACCAATGGCATTGCCAATCCGCTCTACCAACTCCGGGTTGAAGGTGGCACCCCAAGCCGGCGGAACCGGGTAAGCGGTAGCACCCAAGGCGGTCAAGCCGGCCAGGCATTCTTCATGCGCGATGGCGGGGATACCCAGGCGCGTGCGATTCACCAAAAACTCTTGAGACTCGTTGAGCTCGGCAATGCCTTTTCCCACCGCAACCGGGCGGGTGCCGAAAACACGGGTCAGGTGGCCGATACCGTGAGCGCCCACTTCTAAAAGCGCGAGCGGCTCGGCTCCGCCCGTGAAGGCGTCCGGGGCAACCTGGCCATCCGGGGCAACCTGGCCATCCGGAGTGCCAGTGTCAACCCCCTCCCGCTCTTTTGCCAGATCCCAATAGGAGCCAAGCTGGGCAATCTTCTCCGGCAAGGTCATCAGGGAGATGAGATCCGCAATCCTTATTTGAGCTGGGACGGCAGGATCTTTCCACAGCGGTCGTGCGTCGTTCATGGGTCTACACATCTCCTTTTCGGGACCTGGCGAGCTTTTCGGCCTGGCCATATCGGCTAGTGGGCGGCACGCGTGTTGTTAGCCTGCTATCTGGGCGATAGCGAGGTGGCAACAAAAAGCGACCAGGAAAGTTTCTTGAAGGCATTGCAATGAGAGATGTCCGTTTCAAGTAGAAACTTTCTTTCACTTTGAGTTACTGGGAGAATCCTATACCTAATCATCGCAAGACACTAAGAGCAATTAGCAGCTGGGTTGAAATAGTTTCCACCTCTGGAGTGAGGTATTCTGTTCTTACTTATGGGATGCGAAAGTATCGTTCCGATATGTCTCGAAGAGGAGGACACTAAATGGCACCTAAGCCAACACCCCAAGACAAGTTCACTTTCGGCCTTTGGACGGTCAACTACAACGGCACCGACCCCTTCGGCGGCCCGACCCGTCCGCCTTTCGACGTGGTTGAAGTTGTTGAAAAGCTCACGGAATATGGAGCATACGGCCTGACCTTCCATGATGACGACCTGTTCGCATTCGGCTCCACCGATGCGCAACGGCGGAATCAGATTGATCGCTTGAAGGGTGCCATGGCCGCCACCGGCCTGAAGGTTCCGATGATCACCACAAATCTCTTCTCGGCTCCGGTTTTCAAAGACGGCGGCTTCACCTCCAACGACCGCGCGGTACGCCGTTATGCCGTCCGCAAGGTGCTGCGCAATCTTGACCTCGCCGCCGAATTGGGTGCCGAAACCTTCGTTATGTGGGGTGGACGCGAAGGCGCCGAGTACGACCAGGCCAAAGACATCCGCGCCGCTCTAGAGCGTTATCGCGAAGTCGTCAACTTCCTGGGTGATTACGTTCTCTCCAAGGGTTACAACATTCGCTTCGCCATCGAGCCCAAGCCGAACGAGCCCCGCGGCGACATCCTGCTGCCGACCCTTGGCCATGCGCTGGCGTTCATCGACTCTCTCGACCACCCAGAACTCGTCGGCCTCAACCCAGAGGTTGGGCACGAGCAAATGGCCGGCCTCAACTTTGCCGCCGGCATTGCCCAGGCGCTCTATCACGGCAAGCTGTATCACATCGACCTCAACGGCCAGCGTGGCATCAAGTACGACCAAGACCTCGTCTTCGGCCATGGCGATCTCTACAATTCCTTCGCGCTTGTTGACCTGCTCGAAAACGGCGGCCCCGGCGGCGTCCCGGCCTACACCGGACCGCGTCACTTCGACTACAAGCCCTCCCGCACCGAGTCTGCGCAAGGCGTCTGGGATTCGGTGCAGGCAAATATGGCTAACTACCTCATCCTCAAAGAGCGCGCCGCTTCGTTCCGCGCCGATCCCGAGGTACAGGAAGCATTGAAGGCTGCCAAGGTTGACGAACTCTCAGTTCCAACGCTTAACCCGAACGAAACCGTCGCAGACCTGCTTGCCGATCGCAGCGCCTACGAAGATTTCGACCCGACTGCCTACTACGGCGGCAAGGGCTTCGGCTTCGTCAAATTGCAGCAGCTCGTCACCGAGCACCTCACCGGCGCCCGCTAAGAAGCAGAACAGCAGCCATGGCAAGAGTTATCGGGATTGATTCGTCAACCCAAAGCTGCAAGGTTGTGGTGCGCGATGCGGCCACTGGAGAGCTTCTCTCCAGTGGCCGCGCCAAGCACCCCGGGGGCACGTCCGTTGATCCAAAGCATTGGTGGGAGGCCCTGGGCGCGGCATTGGCCGAAGCCGGCGGTCTGACAGGTGTGGATGCCGTCGCAGTTGGCGGGCAGCAACATGGCATGGTCGTGTTGGACGGCCAAGGCCGGGTTATCCGCGACGCCTTGCTGTGGAACGACACCCGTTCGGCGCAGGCGGCGGCCGATCTGATCTCCGAAGTCGGCGCTGACGAGTATGCCCACCGCACCGGCGTGGTGCCAGTAGCCTCCTTCACCGCCACCAAGTTGCGCTGGCTTCGCGATGCCGAGCCTGAAAACGCCGCCAAAGTGGCAGCCGTCGCGCTACCCCACGATTGGCTGTCTTGGCGTTTGCGCGGCTATGGGCCAGCAGGCGAAGCAGAGCTCGGCCCGGTTCTGGAAGAGCTGGCAACTGATCGTTCTGACGCTTCCGGCACGGCATATTGGTCGCCTGATACCGGCGATTACGACCGCGAATTGCTCATTCGCGCGCTTGGGCACGATGCGATCTTGCCACGGGTGCTAGGCCCAAGCGAATCCACAGCAGGCCCGGGCTTCAT
>JAITSW010000200.1 GCA_031287505.1 Propionibacteriaceae bacterium | reverse complement strand
CCACTTGGGATTGTGTTGCTAAATGGCCGCCGGCCCAGATTCCCCGGTGCGGATTCGCACCGCCGTATCCACTGGAACCACCCAGATTTTACCGTCTCCAACCTGCCCGGTACGGGCAGACTGCAAGATGACTCCAACCAATGGCTCTACCTCATCGTCATCGGTTAGGACTTCAATGCGCACCTTGAGAATGAAATCGATGGTGTATTCCTCACCGCGGTAGATTTCCTGATGTCCGCGTTGCCGACCATAGCCGGAGACTTCAGAGATCGTCATGCCGTTGACGCCGTGGCGAATGAGGGCCTTTTGGACTTCTTCGATCATGTCGGGCTGGATTATCGCTGTTACCAATTTCATTATTTTGCTCCAGTAGTTGCGGGTGCGGGTTCCGCCAAGTCATCTGCTGTCATTACCAGTGTGCGTTGCACACGGGAGGAGTAGTAGACCGGGGATAGGTCGTAACCGATTTCGCCATGCTCTGCCAAGTCGATGCCGCCGAGTTCAGCAGCCGGCTCAACTCTCCAGCCGATGGTCTTTTTGATGACGAGCGCGATGAGGTAGCTAACGACAAAGCCGTAAACCAGCACCGCGATAGCGCCAACAGCCTGGCGCCAGAGCTGGTCTAAGCCACCTCCGTAGAACAGCCCTGCCGTGGCGGCTGGGGAGGCCGGATCGGCCAGCAAGCCGATAAGCAAGGTTCCGGTCAATCCGCCAACGAGGTGGACGCCCACCACATCGAGTGAATCGTCATAGCCAAACTTGTACTTCAAGCCAACAGCGAAGGCGCAGATCACCCCAGCGGCTAAACCGATAAACAGGCCACCCAGCGGGCTGACAGACGAGCAAGCCGGGGTGATGGCCACCAAGCCTGCCACGATGCCAGATGCGGCACCCAGCGAGGTGGGATGTCCGTCGCGAATCTTTTCAACAATGAGCCAGCCGAGCATGGCGGCCGCCGTCGCGCCCAAGGTATTCACCCAAGCGAAGGAAGCGTCCGTGCCCGCGGAGACAGCCGAACCAGCGTTGAAGCCGAACCAGCCAAACCACAGTAGGGTAGCGCCGATCATAACCAAAGTCATGTTGTGCGGGCGCATGGGCTTGGAGCCAAAACCGATGCGCGGGCCGAGCACTAGTGCCAGGGCTAAAGCGGAAATACCCGCGTTGATGTGGATGGCGGTACCGCCGGCGTAGTCTATTGCGCCTAGCCAACTGCCAATCCAACCGCCGTTGACAGTGGCAGGTTCGCCGCCTATTTCAATGCCGCCGAAGTCAAAGACCCAGTGGGCAGCCGGGAAGTAAACCAGAATCCCCCACAAGATTGTGAAAACTGTCCAGCCGGCGAAGGAGGCGCGGTCGGCAATCGCGCCCGAGACCAGGGCTGTCGCGATAATGGCGAAGCAGGCCTGGAAAGCCACGAAGGCTAGAGCCGGCAACGTCCCGAAGGTCGCGTCGGCACCTAATAGGCTCGTCAATCCGAAGAACTGGAATGGGTTGCCCAGGAGGCCGATGACCGTTGAGTCGCCTGCCTCATTGACAGAGGGAATCCCGATAATAGGTTCGCCGAAAGCCATGGAGAATCCGAAGAGTATCCACAAGACACCGATGGTGCCCATCGTGATAAAGCTCATCATCATCATATTCAGGACGCCCTTGGCTCTCACCATGCCGCCGTAAAAACACGCGAGACCGGGGGTCATCAGCAGCACTAAAGCAGCACTGGTGAGCACCCAGGCGGTATCGCCGGAATCGATCGCAGTTTCCAAAATCATGTGCCCAACCCTCTCCCATTGCTGTTACGCGTTGGTGCCTAGCTGGTTACGCAAAGATGTAAAGCCGGTTACGGGAAGTGTCCTAGCTGGTTACGAAAATGTTGCACCGCTTGGCGAAGTTGAAGGCAAATACGGCAAACAGCGAAAAAAAGACACAGGGAATATACAGGAAATATCTTGCCCAAACACTGGCAAACTTTGGTTCTAACGACTACGTTGGGGGAAAAAGACCTTGGAGGTTCTCATGGACATTCTCATCACCGGCCGTAAGACCCAAATCACAGATGCTTTCAAGGAAAGGGTTGAAGACAAGCTCGCTTCTGTTGTCCGCCTTAAAGATCGAGTAGACCGCATTGAGGTGCAGGTCACCGCATATGAGCATCGCAGCCAACCAGATCAGAGTATCCAAGTGGAAATCACCCTGCGCTCTAAAGGGCCGGTCATTCGAGCTGAGGGTAAAGCCGACGAAAAAAACGCCGCCTTTGACGCGGCTTTGGATAAATTGAAGGCGATTTTGCGTCGGGCTGCCGATCGCCGCAAGACTCATCGTGGTCTGCGGGCGCACGATATCGCCCCGGAGGATTTGGCAGATTCCATGGTGCCTGCCGCTCTGGCGCCAATCCCGACGGCTCCTGCCGTTACCCAGCCGTCAGTACACAACATCGCCGGTTTGGAAGTCCAGGGCGAAGGGCCGCTCGTCGTTCGAGAAAAGTTCTTCGACGCCGTCCCATTGACCTTGGCTCAAGCTCTGGACGAGATGGAATTGGTCGGCCACGACTTCTTCTTATATGTGGACGCCCAGACTAACGCTCCTTCGGTGGTTTACCGCCGTCGCGGCTACGACTACGGAGTGCTGCACCTCAAACTGGTTTAAGTCTTTTAGAGAGCCGCGCATCGGCGGAATGAACCCCACAACTGAGGTCATATAGACTTGGTGGGAATGGAATTGCCGAGGCGTGGGTTAATGCTGAAGCGCACACGGCGGGTTGTTGCGCCGTGTAACCGATTAGGAAGTTGAGCAAGTGGCACTCTTAGACAAATTGCTGCATATGGGCGAAGGCCGAGTGGTGAAGAAGTTGGCCGTGGTGGCCGACCAGGTAAACGCCATCGAGGACGATTACATAAAGATGGACGACGGGGAACTCCGCGGGCAGACCGAGGAATTCCGCAAGCGTTTGGCTGACGGCGAGTCGCTGGATTCGATCATGCCTGAGGCTTTTGCGACCGTCCGCGAGGCATCCAAGCGAGTCTTGGGCAAGCGGCACTTCGACGTTCAAATCATGGGCGCGGCCGCGTTGCACTGGGGCAATATCGCTGAGATGAAGACTGGTGAGGGCAAGACTTTGGTCGGCGTCTTGGCGTCCTACTTAAACGCCCTTGACGGCCAAGGCGTGCATGTGGTCACCGTCAACGATTATCTCGCCGAGTTCCAATCTGAGCAGATGGGACGCATCCACCACTTCCTCGGGCTCAAAGTCGGCTCGATCCTGAGCGATATGTCGCCAGCCGAGCGCCGTGCCGCCTATGCCTGCGACATCACCTATGGCACCAACAACGAGTTCGGCTTCGATTATCTGCGCGACAATATGGCCCGCAGCCAAGAAGACTGCGTGCAGCGCGGCCACCACTTTGCCATCGTCGACGAAGTTGACTCCATCCTGGTCGACGAGGCTCGCACACCGTTGATTATTTCGGGTCCTTCGGAAGACAACGCCCAGTGGTACCCGGTATTTGCCTCCATTGCCCGCGCTCTCAAGCGCAACGTCGACTATGAAGTAGACGAGAAGAAGCGCACAGTTTCGATCTTGGAGCCCGGCATCACCATGGTGGAAGACCGGCTTGGCATTGAGAATCTCTATGAGTCTGCCAACACGCCGCTTATCTCCTACCTGAACAACGCCATCAAGGCCAAGGAGCTTTTCAAGCGCGACAAAGACTACGTCATTATAGACGGCGAAGTCCTGATCGTTGACGAGCACACCGGCCGCACGCTGCACGGACGTCGTTACAACGAGGGCTTGCATCAGGCTTTGGAGGCTAAGGAAGACGTCGAAATCAAAGACGAGTACCAGACGTTGGCCACCATCACCTTGCAAAACTACTTCCGCATGTACTCCAAGCTTTCGGGTATGACCGGTACCGCTAAGACCGAAGAATCAGAATTCCAGAAGATCTACGGACTGGGTGTGGTTGTCATCGACACCAACATGCCCATGATTCGCGTCGATCAGCCCGACTTGATTTACCGGACGGAGGCCGCCAAGTTTGCCGCCATCGTCGAAGATATTGCGCGGCGCCATGAAAAGGGCC
>JAITSW010000126.1 GCA_031287505.1 Propionibacteriaceae bacterium | reverse complement strand
GCATCAACGACGAGACTACCTTCTTCCGGCGGCTATCGGCGCGCAGGTACATGGCCAGCGCAGCGCCCGGGAGTCCGAACATCATGACGGGGAAGTAGCCGGCCTGGAAGCGGCCGATCACGCCGACGACATTGCAGGCGTCGCCAGTCCAGATGCCGGGGCAGGAAGCGGCGTCTGTGGCCACACGGGCAGCCTCGATGGTGGTGGCACCGCCGAGGAACTTGCCGATGTCGTTGATACCGATGACGTCGAAGTAGAAGATCGAGTTCAGCGCGTGATGCAGGCCGGTCGGGATCAGCAGGCGGTTGAAGAAGCCGAAGAGACCTGACCCGGCCGGACCCAAGTTCTGGATTCCTTCACCGAGGGCGAACAGAGCGCCGTAGAGCAGCGGCCAGACCACGTAGACCACGCCGGCGAACACGATGGCCAGCAGGGTTGTCAAGATCGGGACGAGTCGGCGCCCAGAGAAGAACGCCAAGAAGTCAGGCAGCCTAGTGGTGTGGAACCGGTTGTAGACCCACGCGGCCAAGATGCCCACTCCGATGCCCACAAAAACGTTCTTATCGTTGATGGCGTCCCAGCCCTGGGAGGCCCAGTCGATTGCGGCCTGTCCCTCGAGCGCGCCGATGTCGACGCCGCGATAGCCGGCAACTGCGCCAGGACCAATCAGCAGCAGGACAGTGGCATAGCCGAGGAAGCCTGACAGCGCGGCCGCGCCGTTGGAGTCTTTGGCAAGTCCAAAGGCCAGCGCGATGGCGAACAACCAGCCGAGATTGTCGAGCACGGCCCCGCCGGACTTGATGAGCACGGCAGCAATAATGTTGTTGGCGCCCCAGCCGTCCGGATCGATCCAATAACCGACGCCCATCAGGATGGCGGCGATCGGCATAACCGCGACCGCACCCATCAGAGCCGTACTGAATCTCTGCATTTGTAGCATAACTCGGTCTTTCATCGAGTTGCTCCTTTCTGTCGTGCTGGGTCGATTTGCATCTCGTTCCCAGCGTCTTGTTTCCATCCATGCAGGAAAACCGCAAGGTAAGCGACTTCCCCGGCCGTGCCGTGAGGCAACGGCTCCGAGGCCCATATCCGTTCGACAATCTGACTGGCCAGCTCGGTCTCGAGCGGCAGATCACGCTCGACCGATCGGGCGGCGGCGTTACTGCGGAAAGTGCCAGCGCGCAGGCGCTTGGTCAACCTGTCCAGCGCCCAGATCAATTCATCATGCACCGCACCGGAAATGCCGGGGTAACCCAGACGCTCCCTCGCAAACTGGACGATCCCGGCCAGGGCATTGGCCTGCTGCAGGGGCAGTTTGACGCTGGTTCCGACACGGGCAGCGTTGAGGTGCAGGGTGATGAACGCTTTCTCGTCGGGGGGCAATTCGACGTCCAGTGACGAGTTGACGTACCGCAAAACCACTTCGGCAGCTATGAATTCGTCGGGGAAGGTAGCCCTGATCTCGTCGATCAGCGGGTTGTGGATCACGTTTCCTTCGCGCAAGCGCTGCACGACAAACGCCAAGTGGTCGGCCAGCACCATGTAGACGGACGGATGAAGCTCGCCCAACAGATCTGCTGCCTGTTTGATCGCCTCAACACACGTGTCAAACGTGCGCTGGTCGAACGAATTCATCAGATCCAGGTAGTGAACCCTGTCCGGGCTGAGCTCGAAGTACTCGCACTGAACCTGGTCGGCGGGAATCCGTTCTCCGACCCGGCGTCCGAAGCCAATGCCCCGCCCGACTATGACCCGCTCCTCATCGCCGAGGCGCGCCAGCACAGCGTTGTTGCTAAATACCTTTGAAACCAGGTATGCAGGCACTTCCATTGGGCTCCTAGATGCGTGGCACCGACCGACGGGCGACTTTGCCCGCTGCGGCACCTTGATCCCGGTAATGCCTGCACAGCAGTAACACCCAGAGGTTGTCGTAGACAAGTAAAATGTAGCCCCCCCCCCCGCGAAAGCGCAAGGGGTTAGCGGTAAGAATATGTGATTGTTTCAAACCGTTTTGCCTTGTCGACTGGTGTGATCGATGTCCGGCAATGCCGTTGGGGATATGGCGGCGAAGATATTGACATCCGCTGCATGCTCTATGGTTCTGGGTTGAAACGGAATGGAAAAACGAGCACTAGCGGGAATTGGCGGCACCCCACTTTGTGCGGGGATTTAAGTTTGGGACGCGTGAGAGGGGGACGTATAACTTGCCACGCGCCGCATCTCACTGCCACGCCGAAGCAGCGCCGGAGTGACAGGGGGACGGGCGTGAGAGGGGGACGTATAACTTGCCACGCGCCGCATCTCACTGCCACGCCCGCGCCCGAAGCGGCGTCAGAACTCCTCGTAGACCGCGGGCTGGCGTTCGGCGTGCACCTGGCCGCCCGGGGTGGCATAGGCGGCAATGACGGCCAATTCGCCGGCGGTGAGTTCGAAATCGAAAATATCAAGGTTTTCGGCCTGCCGAGCCGTGCTGGACGCCTTCGGAATTGGGACAACCCCGGTCTGCACATGCCAACGCAGGATGATCTGCGCAGCGGACTTACCGTGAGCCGCCGCAATCTCGGCTAAAGACGGCTGTTCGCGGCCGATAACGCCGCGCAACAGGGGGCTCCAAGCTTCGTCGCGGATGCCCAAACTACTGTCGAAGGCCACCTGCGCCGACTGCGGGTAATACGGATGCCGCTCGATCTGGTTGACTGCCGGAGCCACACCGGTTTCGCCGATAAGACGCTGAATGTGCTCAGGGAGGAAGTTGCTGACCCCAATCGACTTGACCAGCCCGCGCTCTTGGCAATCGATGAGCGCCTGCCACGCTTCGACGAAGCGGTTGGTGATCGGATTTGGCCAGTGGATTAGATATAGGTCGAGGTAATCCAACCCGGTGCTCAACAGTGATTCTTCGATCGCCAAGACCGCCTCGCCATAGGCGTGATGCCTCCCCGGGAGCTTTGAGGTGACGACGATCTCATCTCTGGGCACTTCCGTCTTGCGCACCGCCGCGCCAACAGCACCCTCGTTCTCATAGTTGACGGCCGAATCGACGAGCCGATATCCCATACTCAAACCAGACATGATGGCTGCCACCGAGGCAAATCCATTGAGTTTGTAAGTGCCCAAGCCGATCGCCGGGAGGCTGGTTTCGTCATTGAGTTTGTAGGCGGGAACGCTCATGCGCCGACTCTATCAAGGGCGCGGATGAAGGCGGCAGTTGTTTCGGGACGGTGGGCATCGGGAGTTGCCAAAGCATGGACGGCCGACATCAGCACAGTCGCCCGCGCAACCGTTAGCAGGGCTGGCCAATAGTCTCCGGACGCCGGTATCGCCAAACCGCCGGCCTCGCGGTACGCAGTGACGAAAGCGCCCCAGAAATCCAGCTCCAGCTGGCCGGAAAGGTACATGGCCGCCGGACGGGCCAAATCCCAAACAGGGTCGCCAACACCTAGATCGTCGGGGTCGATCAACCGCCAGCGTTTGCTAAGCAGCGGATGCCCCACCTGGCCCATATGCCAAGAGCCGTGCACCAATGTGAGCCGCCGCGGATGCGCGAGCTCCGCAGCCCAGCCACTTCCCAAATCAACCAACCACCGAGTTGGATCAGCGGGAAGCGAATCCAACTCCGGCCGGCCGTCCAGCGCCTGAAGCCACTGCCCATTCGTTAGGCCTTTGGCAGCCAGCACCGCCCGCTCCAAGCGCCGCAAGCCCCCATGCGCGCCAAGTTGGGGGCATCTGGAAGGGTCAGCGCTATGCAGCCGGGCGAGCAACCCCGCCGCGTCGCGCCATGGCGGATTTTCAATGGACGAGACGACGCCGACCCGCGGCCAAAGCGTCCCCAAACGGCCTTCGGGGGCTTTCAGCGGGACGGG
>JAITSW010000098.1 GCA_031287505.1 Propionibacteriaceae bacterium | reverse complement strand
TGATCATCATCGGGATCCTGCGACAGACCGGAATTTTCGAGTACATCGCCATCTGGGCTGCGAAACGCGCAAAGGGAAAGCCTTTCCGGGTGATGACGCTTTTGTGCCTGATTACCGCTGTCGCCTCTGCCGGGCTTGACAACGTGACCACGGTTCTGCTGATTGCCCCGGTGACCGTGCTCGTCTGCGAACGGCTGGGGCTGCGACCGGTGCCGTTCTTGATCGCGGAGGCTATCGCATCCAACATCGGAGGCACCGCCACTCTCATCGGCGACCCGCCGAATTTGATCATCGCCAGCCGCTCGGGACTTGGGTTCAACGACTTTCTGGTCAATCTCGGGCCAATCGTCGCCATCATGCTGGTCGCGTTCGTCGCCCTGTCCCGGCTGTTGTTCCGCAAAGCCTTCACCACCGACCCGGAACGGGTGGCCGCAGTCATGGAGTTGGACGAACGGGAAGCCATCCAGGACCGCCCGCTGCTGATCCGCAGCCTGATCGTGCTTGCCCTGGTTCTGACCGGCTTCACATTGCACAGCGTCCTGCATCTCGAACCGTCGGTCGTCGCACTGCTCGGTGCCGGCCTGCTTATCATGGTCAGCCGCCTCCCATCGCAGAGTTTCCTCGCCGAAGTGGAATGGGAGACTTTGCTGTTCTTCGCCGGCCTGTTCATCCTCGTCGGTTCGCTGGTCAAGACCGGTGCCATCGACCACCTCGCGCAGGCGTTCGTCAGCGCCACCGGCGACAACAGGCCGCTCGCCATGATGCTCCTCCTATGGGGTTCGGCCGTTTTGTCCGCGATCGTCGACAACATCCCCTTCGTCGCCACCATGACTCCGGTCGTCGACCAGCTCGTCAACGGCATTGGGCCGTTTGCGGGTCAGGACGGCCTGTGGTGGGCGCTCGCCCTGGGTGCCGACCTCGGCGGCAACGCGACCGCTATCGGTGCCAGCGCCAATGTGGTAGTCGCCGGTATCTCCAAGCGCAACGGCTATCCGATCTCGTTCTGGGAGTTCACCCGCTACGGCTCGATCGCCGCCTTCGTCACCCTGGCTATCGCCACCCCGTATCTCCTGCTGTTTCACTGACCCCCGTATTGCGCGCCCTGACCTCAGCCGCGTCGGCATCGGCTTTTCGGCACACCCCCGTCTCTGCCAGACGATAATCGCCACCGAAGCGGAGCGCTGGGGAATCCGCCTGGCGAATGTCCCAGGAAAAGGAATCGCGGGTGTTTCGCAAAATGGCGCTGAACAGCGAGCCCGTCCATTGCGGTTATCTGTCTCGCAGGCCGTACGACAAGGGTGGAAGCCATGGCGTTGTTGGCCAAAGGGACAGCGATAGCCGAGGTTTAGAATCCAGACTGGAAGGCAACCAGCTGTTAGCCGCGGCGTTTGAAGCCAGACGCCGCATTCAGTCAATACCGAGCTATCGTCCTCTAATTGAGAATTCGATTTCCACGCAGTCTCCGGTGCCGATCCCCAACTTGTTTCTCACCTTCGCCGGGAGAGCCAGAAAATGCGACCCATCTCCCATAGGCAGCAGCGATGTCTGCCAAGCAGCAGTTACGGCATCCCCAAATTTTGCAGACGCTGTGACGGCAATGAGCCCGCGATCTTGCAAATCGTGATACTGCTTGCATAGATTCTCCGGCACGGCCACGTAATACCAACCGCCAGGACGGTCAAATACCTCGACGACTGCTGCAAACAACTCAGTTTTGCCCATTTTCAAATCATTCCCGAGGTGCGCGTGACAGGGTGATGTAATCGGCCAACTCTGCACGCTCCTCAAAGCTGAGCGCATCAACCGTTGCTTGCCACGTTCCGTCAACCATGCCGCCAGTTTACCTTCATGCGACAGCTCTCGGGGCCCGTCCTTGGCCAGCGGCCAAATAGCGCTGAAGTTGGCTCTTTGGCTTATTTGGAATCGTCATCGCAGGTAGACCTTGCTCCAAGGCGGAACGAAATGTCGCTGGTAGTTGCCCCAAGGCGGTGGCCGGCAATCTTCGCGTCAGGCACGTCGCACCCTTGACGGAAGACAGATCGGGAGGATACTCTTTCGTTATGGAAGCGCTTCCACTGCCGTGAGCGCTTCGCCAAATCGTGACCAAAAGACAAGGAGTGTCTTAAACAACATGAGACGATTACAAAGAATCGCGGCACTGGCTGTTGTCGCCGCTCTGCCCCTAATGGGGCTTAGCGTGCCGACAGCATTTGCTGCCTCAACCATTGACTTGAAGGCGATTCCCGCCCAAGTCATCGATATTTATCCCGGACTGGTGAAGTCGGCATCGACGACTATCCCGATCGACGTCACTCCCGCAGACGCTTTCATCAGCGTTACGACGACCAGTTCCGACAAGGCAACTGTCGCAGTTTCGCAAGACAATGACGCCATAGTCGTTACCCCCATCAAGGCGGGTACGGTCTACGCGCATGTCACTGCCACCAAAGACGGTTACACCAGTGCAGAACGGGTTTTCCCGGTCAAAGTTGTTGCCCAAGTTGAAACTGACGAATACAACTGGCACGGCGACGCCAAAATTGGCGGTTCCGGCTATGTGACGATGTCGGTCTATTCCCAGATCGAACCCAACGTGCTTTACGCCCAAACCGACATTGGCGGCGCTTACCGTTACGACTACGAGAATGAGTACTGGATTGGCCTGAACGATGATGCTTCCGACCACTCGAACTCTGTTTTCGATGCAAGCGGGAATTTCAACCCCAACCTCGCTGCTGGCAACGGACGTGGTACCACTTTCGTTACCGCTATCGCTCCTGATCCGGTGAAGAAAGGCCGTGTCTACATGGTTGCCGGAAACAACGTGAATAACTCTTCACTGTTACGTTCTGACGACTATGGCAATCATTGGAAGCGTTTCAGGCTTGGAGTTGCCGTAAATGGCAACGATCAGGCTAACCGTTCGACCGGCAACCGTCTTGCTATCGACCCCAACGACAACTCGATTCTGTATTACGCTGCCAAAGGCAATGGTTTGTGGCAGAGCACCGACTTCGGTGAGCACTGGACTCGTATCGTCACCGTGACTTCGCCACAGGCCGATAACCCGGTTGGCTATGACCCGACGTTGATTACGATCGACCCGAATTCTCCGAAGGATGCTTCGGGTAAGTCGCTCCATATCGTGGTGGGCACTACTGGCGATACCGACAACGCTTGGAACACTGGCGCGGTTATCACTCGCCCCTACGGCGCCCTTTGGGAAACCTTCGATGCCGGTGCCTCTTGGTCTGAAGTTCCCGGGCAGCCTGCTCCCGGTACCCGTCTTCAGTCTGGCTTTGTCGCCGAGCATGTCGATTGGGATCTCGACGGCAACTTGGTCGCCGCTTACGCCGAATTCGGCTACGGCGTCAATTCATATGACCTGGAAGACCCCGCCAACACCGCCAAGTACGTTATCGGCACTGCCGGCGCACCGTCGGCTATTGGCTCCAATTCGAACTTCGCCCATGATGGGCGTTTGTATCGCTTCAACTATTCGGCGCCAACTTTCTCTTCCACCGATATCACGCCTCCTAATGTGAACACCCGCGAATATCCGCCGCTGGCGTCCCTGCAAACGGGGACTCCCTATGGCACTGGCAATTCGGCTTTCGTGCCTAACCCGGATCAGAAACTACAGCGTGGTGGCCTGGGTGGCGTCTCGGTAGATCGTCAGACCGGCGCGATTGTCGCGTCTACTTTCCACCGCCATGACCGGATGGCTGAAGAAGTCGTTTACTACTCTCCCGATGGCGGCACCACTTGGCGTGTTGCCCACAGCGAAGTTGCCGGTAAGAAAGACTTCCGAGGCTACGGCTATATCGATAAAGACAATGGCTGGGGCGCGGCTGCCCACTGGGCATTCGACATCAAGCTCAACCCGTTCAACTCCGATGAAGCGCTGTTCACCACTGGTGCCGGTTTCTGGGTAACCCGGAATCTGACTGCGGCCCTCAAGCCGATCACTGCCGATAATCAGGTTGTCTGGGGCTTCTGGGACGACGGTTTCGAAGAAACTGTGATGTGGAACCTTTATAGCCCGTCCAAGACAAAGGACTACCTGTACGCAACATATGCGGACTGGGGCTCGATGAGCTGGCAGAAGGATTACACGATCTCCCCGACGAACTCGTTGGTGAACCGGGAATCCTACTCGGCGCGTCAGATGTATCAGTCTGTGCCTTTCGACGCCAATGGCGATCCGACCTACGCACCTGAAAAGATTGCCGAGCTAGATCCTGCGAGCCAGGCCTTTGACGTTGCAGGTACCCGGGTGGCTCCTTCAGGCACCGCATTGGGTACTGGTTGGTACCTCAAGTACAAGCCAGCCGATAAGGCCCAGCACGGAGCTCCGCTTGGAAGCGCTTCAGACCCACAGCCTTATCTTGAGCGTTGGATGAACACCCAAAATATGGACTATGCCGGGAACAAGCAGAACGTCTTCGTATTCACCCCCTCGGGTCAATATCAGAATTCAAACTGCTCTGCGGGCGTCATCTCTTTCGATGAGGGCAAGACTGGGACGCCGCTTGCTGTTCCCGCCGGCATCACCGGTTCTGGCGGTCA
>JAITSW010000035.1 GCA_031287505.1 Propionibacteriaceae bacterium | reverse complement strand
CAAAAGCGTTCAGTACATGAATCCACTTCGGATTTGGGTATCGAGGATTGGCAGTTGGCACATGCGGAGTCGCATATGTCGACAGGGCTGCGTTCGGCTGAAACTGAAGTTTTAGAGCGCATCCCGGACAAGGTTGTCACCGATGCCATGCAAGAACTCCCGGAGGACTTTCGAACGGCGGTCTATCTGGCTGATGTGGACGGGTTCTCTTACAAAGAGATTGCTGAGATCATGGACACACCGGTTGGCACGGTGATGTCTCGTCTAAATCGAGGACGCCGCCTCTTACGAGGTCAGTTGGTTGACTACGCCGTCTCATCTGGGATTATTTCAGGAAGTGTGAAGGATGAGTGAGATAGAAGAGTGCCGTCGCACTGTGGAGCGGGTTTATGCCTTCCATGATGGCGAGCTAAGCGCGGCAGAGGTGGATCAGATAGGCACGCATCTGTTGGCTTGCCAGAATTGTCTGGGCGAGTATGAAATCGAGAAAGCCATGCGGGTGCTCATCAAGCGCAGCTGTGGAACTTCTGGCGTGCCGGAATCGCTGCATCTGAAGATCAAAGAATCTCTCGGGGAGATCGGCCTTTAACGAAAAGAGCCCGGCGGTACCGGGCTCTCTAAGACTTAGCGCTGCTACTTACGCGTTTGGGCGCTTGCCGTGATTAGCTGCGTTCTTACGACGTGCGCGCTTCTTGCGGCCACCTTTTCCCATGTCTATGCTCCTTATCTTCAAAGTCGTCCAAAGGGTAATCTTGCCATACTCTGCGTTACGCTAGCCAATACGCCTGGCATTAAGCGGACGAGATGGCGAAAGGGATCGTAGACAATGCTAACGATGGAAGAGATAATCCAGGCACATTGCGATCTTGGAGAAGAAGACGTGGCTTGGCTTTCCTGGTTGGTGGAGGAGTGGGATCTCCTGGCCGACCTTTCTTTTTCAGATCTGATTCTCTGGGTTCCAGATGTGGATGACAATATTTTTTGGGCTGTTGCCCAGATTCGTCCCGCCACCGGGCCCACATCCATAAAAGACACCGTGGTTGGCGAAGAACTCTCCTACGATTACGAGTCTTTGGTTACCGAGGCCTATTTGTCCCGTGAAATCGTTCGAACCGATGAAAATCGACTCAACGCCGGTATCCCGGTTTCCTCAATAGGAGTGCCGCTGTTGATCGGCGAGCGTTGCATAGGCGTGGTGGAGTTTCATGCCAACCAATTGGGGTTTAGAGCTCCCGGCGCTTTAGAGGAAAACTATTTGAGCGCGGCGCGAATTCTGTTGGGAATGCTCTACCGGCACGAATTCCCCCTGGCCGGCGAGAAAATCACCACGTCCTATTCCCCGCGGATTGGGGACGGAATCATCCGCGTGGACGCGAACGGAATTGTCGCCTTTGCAAGCCCAAACGCCCACAGCGCCTACCGGCACCTGGGGATGGTCGCCGATATGGAGGGTGAGGATTTCACCAAGGTCACCCGTTGGCTGATGTCCAAGAGCCATAAGCCGCTGAATTTCTCGGTTAAAGAGGTTTTAGACGGACGAATTGCCTCGGAGGTGGAGTTGGTGGCCGGGCAGGTGTCGGTGCGGCTGCGCATCTACCCGCTGCGCACCGAGAGCGCTCGTGCGGGGTTGCTGATCATGTGCCGCGACACTACGGATATCCGCAAACAAGAGCAAAAGGTGACCACTAAAGACGCCACCATTCGCGAGATTCATCATCGGGTAAAGAACTCGCTGCAGATGGTGGCCGCGCTGCTTCGCCTTCAAGCTCGGCGTATCGAGTCTCCGGAAGCCAAAATCGCTTTGGATGAAGCCACCAAGCGGGTGTTGGCTATCGCGACTGTTCACACCATTTTGAGCCAGACTTACTCCGAGATCGTCGAATACGACGAGGTGGCCGCCCGGCTGTTCAAGCTGATTGGAGAGGCGGTGGGAGAGCATAAGGTGAAGATCGTCCAGGAAGGGCATTTTGGCGAGTTGCCCGCCGACACCGCCGAACGGCTTTCGCTGGTGCTTACCGAAATCTGCCAGAACGCGGTCGAACACGGTTTCAACTTCCATTCCGGTCAGATCACTGTCATCCCATCGCGTAACGACGATCGGCTGAAAGTCGAAGTGCTAAATGGCGGGGAACCTTTGGCAGATGATTTTGACTTAGCCAAAACGACGTCCCTGGGGCTTTCGATTACCAAAACGATGGTTGCCGATATGGACGGGGAATTCTCGCTTACCCGTACCAAAGACGGGCTGACCTTGGCCACCGTGCGGGTGCCAATGGATTAGCGGTAAGGGCTAATTGCCCCTCATCCGCATACGGGCCGCACGGCGTTTCATCGAACGGCGCTCGTCTTCGCTCATGCCGCCCCAAACACCGTGGTCTTGCCCAGCGTCGAGCGCCCACTGCAAGCAAGCCTCTTTGACTTCGCAGCGGCGGCAAACCTTTTTCGCTTCAGCAATTTGCAAAATAGCCGGGCCGGTATTCCCAACGGGGAAGAACAGCTCCGGATCCTCTGTCAAACAGGCTGCACGATGACGCCAATCCATGTAGGGCTTAGACTCCTTAAACACGCGGCTACTAGTGCCGACATAAAACGGTGAGATATTAGGTTCTCAGGGAATGGGCGATTTGACAAGGGTTTTGATAGGGGTTTTTGCAAAACTCAAGTGAACTCTCAATCAAAGCATCACCCCAAGGCTTGCGCCAGTAACTCATTTTCTTGGGCAATATGGACTTTCAGAGAACCGGCTGCCGGCGCTGAGGACGCAGGACGGGTGACACCGCGCAATCGCAGGTTTCTGCCAGGCAATTCTTCGCGCAAAGCGTCAAGCAGATGCAGCCGCAGATACGGCCAAGCTCCCTGGTTTTCAGGCTCTTCCTGCGCATAGACAAGGTCATTTAGCTGCGGGTATTTGGCCAATTCGGCGGCTAAGTCGGAAATAGGCAGCGGATAAAGTCGCTCCAAGGGGATGATGGCTACCTTGCCCGTCAGCCCGGCATTTTCTCGCGCTGTGGTCAGCTCCCAGCGCACCTTTCCAGAGCAGAGCACTAGCTGCCGCACTGCGGAAGGATCGGTAACCGCGGGGTCGCCCAAAGCGGCCAGCCATCGTCCACCGGTGAAGTCGGACGGTTGCGAGACAGCCTGCCGGTTTCGGAGCATGGATTTGGGTGTGGCGATAATGAGCGGACGATGCCAATCCACATAAGCGTGTTGCCGGAGGAGATGGAAATAGCTTGCCGGGGTGGATGGCTGGCAGAGCGCCAACGCGTCCTCGGCGCATAAACTCAGCCAGCGTTCAATCCGCGCCGACGAGTGATCCGGACCCTGCCCCTCAAAACCGTGGGGGAGCAAGAGCGTGACCCCAGATTTTTGCGTCCACTTAGACTGCCCGGCTGCGATGAACTCGTCGATGATGGTCTGCGCGCCGTTGGCGAAATCCCCAAACTGAGCTTCCCAGCACACCAAAGCTTCTGGCGCGGCCAGCGAGTAGCCGTATTCAAAGGCCATTGCGGCGTATTCGCTGAGCAAGGAGTCATAGACGAAGAACTGTCCTTGATTTGCGCATAGGTGCTTTAGCGGCACATAGGCTTCGCCAGTTTGCCGGTCTACGACGGCGGCAAAGCGCTGGCTGAATGTTCCCCGCCGCGAGTCCTGGCCGACCAGACGCACCGGGCGGCCCTCAAGTAGCAGCGAACCCATGGCCAGCAACTCGGCGGTGGCCCAGTCAATCGGGCCAGCGGCTAGGGCGTTGGCTCGCCGCTGTAATTGGCTAAGCACTGTAGGGTGAACGGTGAAACCAGGCGGGAAAGCCAGGTGGGCGTTGGCAATCAGCTGCATCGCCTCGGGGGAGATAGCCGTTCCGGCATCGATACCCAGCTTTGACGGGTAATAGGGTGCCGTGCGGTAGTCGTCGGATTCGCTGGCCGTCTTGGCTTGGGAAAAGACGGCGTCCAAACGGGCTCGGAAACGGGAGGCGACTTCGTCGGCATCCACCTGCGAAATATCTCCGCGTCCGATCAGGGCGGCGGTGAAAAGCTGTCGCACGCTGCGCTTTTGCTCGATGAGGTCGTACATAGCCGGCTGGGTGAACGAAGGATCGTCGCCTTCGTTGTGTCCGCGGCGGCGATAGCAAACCAAATCGATTACCACGTCTTTATGGAACTGCTGTCTAAAGGCGAAAGCGACCTGAGCTACCCGGGCTACAGCTTCCGGGTCGTCCCCGTTGACATGGAAAATTGGGCATTCCCATGCTTTGGCCAAGTCGGTCGCGTAGGTGGAAGAGCGGGCCTCAATCGGAGCGGTGGTGAATCCCACCTGGTTGTTGATGACCAGGTGGATGGTGCCTCCGGTCTTGTAGGCGCGCAATTGGCTCATCTGCATCGTCTCGTACACCACGCCCTGGCCTGCGAATGCCGCGTCGCCATGGACAAGCACCGGCAAGACGGGAAAGCTCCCGGCCGCTTCGATGGCGGAAATCTCGCGGTCTAAGGCGGCCCGGGCTATGCCTTCGACAACCGAATTCACCGCCTCCAAGTGCGAGGGATTGGCCGCTAGCGACGTGCGGATCTTCTTGCCAGATGAGGCCGTGAAGAGCCCCTCAGAGCCTAGGTGATATTTCACATCACCGCTGCCTTCGATCAGCGAGGGATCGAAGTTGCCTTCAAATTCGCGGAAGATCTGGGTATAAGACTTGCCGACGATATTGGCCAGCACATTCAAGCGACCCCGGTGCGGCATCCCGATAATGACTTCGTCTAGGCCGGTTTCGGCAGCTTCGTCACAAATCTGGTCTAGGAAGACAATTGCCGATTCGCCGCCTTCTAATGAGAAACGCTTTTGGCCGACGTATTTCGTTTGCAAGAACGTTTCAAAGATTTCGGCTTCGTTTAGGCGGTCTAGTATGCGCAAATACTCCTCGCGGGGCCAGCGCGCAAAGGGCTTTTCGAAGAGTTCTTGCACCCAGGCCCGCTGCGCCGAATTGGAGATGTGCATATATTCAATGCCAATTGAACGGCAATAGGAAGAACGCAGGCGCGCCAAGATTTCGCGCATGGTTTGGCGCCCGCCCTTGTTGCCGGCGAAATCTCCGACTCCGAAACTACGGTCCAAATCCCACAGCGAAAGACCGTGATGCTCGATAGCCAACTCGGGATGGGTGCGTTGCCGGTATTCGAGCGGATCGATGTCGGCCATAAAGTGGCCGAGGGTGCGATAGGCGTTGATCAGCGAGATTACCCGGGCGCCGCGAGGTAGCGAACTGAGTCCCTCATCGGAGGCGTCCCGCGTCCAGCGAATCGGCGTATACGGCACCCGCAGCGACTGGAAGATTTCGTCGAAGAAGCCATGCTGGCCCAGCAGCGACTCGTTCATGTGCTTGAGGAATTCGCCTGACTGGGCACCCTGGATGATGCGATGGTCGTAGGTGGATGTCAGGGTGGTGACCTTCGAGACGCCCAACTCGTTAATGCGCGAAGTCGAAGAGCCTTGGAATTCGGGTGGGTAGGCAATCGAGCCGACGCCTAAGATCACGCCTTGGCCGGGCAGCAGCCGGGGGACGGAATGGCTGGTGCCAATACCGCCCGGGTTGGTGATAGAGACCGTCGTTCCGGCAAAATCATCTAGGGTGAGCTGCCCAGCGCGTGCCCTTCGAATGATCCGCTCGTATTCGCGCCAAAATGAGGCAAAGTCGCGCGCTTGGCAGTCTTTGATATTGGGAACCAGGAGTTGGCGCGTCCCATCAGATTTCTCTAGGTCGATGGCCACCCCGAGATTGATGCTTTCCCCAGTCTTGATGAACGGCTTGGAATCAATCTCCTCGTATGAGTTGTTCATCTCGGGCACAGCTTTGATGGCCTGGATCATCGCGTAGGCAATCAAATGCGTAAAGGAGATTTTGCCTCCGATGGTGGAAGCTAACTGATGGTTGATCATCTCACGTTGGTCAATGACCAGCTTCATCGGGATTTCGCGCACCGAGGTGGCGGTGGGCACCTGCAACGACTTGGCCATATTGACGGCGGTGCGCGCTGAGGCACCGCGCAAAGGAGTGCGCTGGGGCTCGGCGCTGGCAGCTACGCCCTGGCTGGCCGCGTCGGGGAGATTCTTTGCGACGCGCGAAGCGGATCCGGGCACGTTCGGCGCGGTGCTGTGCGCCGGGGCTTGCGGCTCGACTCTGGCTTGAGAAGTAAGAGGTGCAGGGGAGGTGGAGGTGGCTGGCTGCGCTGAAACCATTGGGGCAGCGGGCTGGGCAGTGGCAGGTGCCGCCTCGGCGGCTGGCTGCGCAACCTGCGGGGTTGTGCTAGAGCCATCCGAAGCGCCGGCAAAGAGCTGTGCCCATGAAGGATCAACCGATGCCGGGTCTTGGAGGTACTGCCGGTGCATTTGCCCGATGAGCCATTCGTTTGCCCCAAAGTTTGTAGCGTCTATTTCAGACACAGCCCGTCACTCTCCCATAGCTCTCGTATGCATAAGAACTCTACCTGCGCCAGCGAAGTTGATAGACGCAATTCCAAGGACTTCACGAATATGTAACGCGGCTGCCCGGTGTCGCAGAAAGCGCCCCCAGTAGGATTCGAACCTACGCTCCCGCCTCCGGAGGGCGGTGCTCTATCCCCTGAGCTATGGGGGCCAAGGTCTATAGGCCAGTCAAGATGCTATCACCTGTCCGAAGGAAGACAGAAGCAGCGCCGGAACCCCGGCGGTAAGTAGAGTTAGCTCTCATGACACATATGCACGTTGCCGGCGGCATCCATGCCGACGTTAGCTCCCCAGCGCCCCTATGGCTGGTCAAGCCAGAAGACGGCAACGCCTTGAGCGAGAATATCTGGAGTTCTACCGTCTATCGGCAAGGCGATGGCGAGATGAGCATAGGTGGTATGAAGGTCTCCCAACTGGCTGATTTGGTCGGCACTCCGGCCTATGTTTTGGATGAAGCCGACTTCACCGAGCGCGCGCGGCGTTGGACGCGGGCTTTCGCGGACTGGACGGTTTTCTACGCCGGCAAGGCCTTCATCTCCAAAGGATTCGCCAAATGGATTCTCAAAGCCGGAATGAATCTGGACGTGTGCACTTTGGGCGAGTTGACAGTCGCCCTCCGAGCTGGTTTTGACCCGGCCAAAATCGGCATGCATGGCAACAACAAGACCGTGGCTGAGCTGCGTTTGGGCCTGGAATCCCAGGTAGGCCGCATCATCGTCGACTCGCCAGATGAGATCGGACGGTTGGAGGCTTTGGCTCAAGAGTTGGGAGTTGTGGCGCAGGTGATGGTTCGAGTCACCACCGGCGTCGAGGCCCACACGCACGAATACATCGCCACCGCCCATGACGATCAGAAGTTTGGCTTTGCGATCAACTCTGGTGCCGCGTTGGTGGCCATGATGCGCTGCTATCACAGCCCGCGTTTGAAATTGGTTGGTATCCACTCGCATATCGGCTCGCAAATCTTTGACACAGACGGTTTTGAGGTGGCGGCGAAGCGCACGCTGCGGCTCTTCCAACAGTTCCGCGAGGCTACCGGCGAGCAGATGACGGAGCTGGATCTGGGCGGCGGTTTTGGTATCGCCTACACCAAAGAAGACACTCCGACAGAACCCGAAGAGTTGGCGACTCGGCTGCGTGAGATTGTCGAGCACGAATGCCGCGCCTACGGCGTGAGTGTTCCCAAGCTCTCGATTGAGCCTGGACGGGCAATCGTCGGCCCTTGTGGGACGGCGCTTTACCGTGTCGGCACTACCAAAGACGTTGATCTGGGCAGTGGGCATGCGCGTCGTTATATCAGCGTTGACGGTGGCATGAGCGACAACATCCGACCTGCCCTTTATGGAGCCGAGTACGCCGCCGCGCTAGCCAATAGGGCATCCAAAGCTGAGGTGATTCTCTCCAGGGTGGTGGGCTTGCATTGCGAATCTGGCGACATTTTGGTGCGGGACGAGTTCTTGCCCTCCGACGTCCAACCTGGCGATCTGATTGCCGTGCCCGCCACAGGCGCCTACAGCCGTTCCATGGCGGGAAATTACAATCACACACCGCGTCCGCCGGTGGTAGCTGTGAAAGATGGACAAGTCTCCACGCTCATCCGCCGCGAAACTATTGACGATCTGCTTAGATTGGACGTTGACATTGTGGAAGGAAACGTCAAATGAGAGATGTTAAGCCGGTGAAAGTTGTTTTGCTGGGCGCCGGCACGGTTGGTTCGCAGGTAGCGCGGGTCTTTTTAGAGCAGAGCGCCGAATTCGAATCGCGCTCTGGGCGTCCACTGGAGCTTGTCGGTATCGCGGTGCGCGATCTGGAAAAAGAGCGTCCCGGTATCGACAAGGCGTTGCTTACCAACGACCCGATGGGGCTGGTCACCCGCGGCGACATTGACATCGTTGTGGAGGTTATCGGCGGACTAGAGCCTGCCAGGGGCCTGATTTTGGCAGCGGTAAAACACGGGGCTTCGGTCGTTACCGCAAATAAGGCGCTGCTTGCCGAATATGGCGATGTTATCTTCCGAGCTGCCGAGGCTTCTGGGGTGGATGTCTACTATGAGGCGGCTGTGGCCGGCGCCATCCCAATCATCCGACCGCTGCGCGAATCTTTGGTTGGAGACGAGATCACAGCTGTCACCGGCATCGTGAACGGCACCACCAACTACATTTTGGAGCAGATGACTTCTCATGGAGTTGCCTACGGCGATGTGCTTCTCGAAGCTCAGAAGCTTGGCTATGCCGAAGCTGATCCGACCGCTGATGTCGAAGGTTTTGACGCCGCCGCCAAAGCCGCCATTTTGGCATCTTTGGCCTTTCACTCGCAGGTGCGCCTAACAGATGTGTCTCGTGAAGGCATAACGTCTGTTACCGATGGGGATATCGCAGCTGCCGCGGATATGGACTGTGTGGTGAAGCTGCTGGCACGTTGCGAGCTTTCTGAATCTGGCACGATCAGCATCGGGGTTCATCCGACGATGATTTCGAATAAACACCCGTTGGCTGGGATCAATGGCGCTCAAAATGCCATTTTTATTGAATCCCGCTATGCCGGCGAGTTGATGTTTATGGGCCCGGGTGCCGGTGGCGCTCCCACTGCCTCTGCGGTGCTTGGAGATGTGGTGACAGCAGCCCGCAACCGGGTTCGCGGCACCTTCGCCCCTGGCGGTTCCGCCTATTTGACGCGCGGAATCACTCCCGCGCAGGAGGAGCGTTCGCGCTATTTCGTTTCACTCTTGGTGGACGACGAACCGGGTGTTCTAGCCCAGGTTGCGGCTGTTTTTGCCGGGCGGGGCGTGTCTTTGCAGGCAGTTCGGCAGGGCGAAGATGCCTCTGGCTTGGCTAGATTGAACGTGGTGACGCATGTGGCCCGCAATGGAGATGTGGTTCAGACCATCGCTGATCTGGAGCAGCTGTCACGGGTACACGCCGGAATCAAGATCATGCGGGTAGAGGGTGCCTAGGCCGCGCAGCGCTGAAAAGAACAGGGGGACTCAGATGATAGTCACTTGCCTCGATATGGAAGGTGTGCTGGTTCCAGAGATCTGGATAAATGTCGCACAGCGTACCGGGATTGACGAATTGCGGCTCACTACCCGCGATATTTCTGATTACCACGAGTTGATGAAACATCGGCTGCGCCTCTTGGACGAACACCAGATCACCCTGTCGGCTATCCAAGAAGTTATCGCCGCTATGGGCCCGTATCCCGATGCCCCAGATTTTTTGGCTTGGTTGCGAGAACGCTCCCAGGTAATAGTGCTCTCCGACACGTTTTACGAGTTTGCCAGTCCGCTGGTCAAGCAGTTGCACCATGCGACGCTTTTCTGCCACAGCCTTGAGGTGGAAAATGATCGAATCACGGGTTATCGCCTGCGTCAGGAGGACTCCAAACGCGAAGCCGTCAAAGCATTGCAGCAGTTGAACTTCAAAGTCATTTCCGCTGGAGATTCCTATAACGACACCAACATGTTGACGCAGGCGGACGCGGGCATCCTGATCAACCCGCCCGCCAATGTCGTCGAAGAATTCCCGCAATTTCCAGTGGTGAACAGCCTCGGCGAGTTACGCGCCGCTATCGAGCCCTTGCTTGAATCGCTCGCTCAGTAGCATCCTGTTTGAACCAGGCGCTAACGTTTGCGAACACTCCGCCGGCAGTTTTATGCGGTATTAGATACTTGGGTGCTAGAATCTTTCTGAGATAGATCAGTGCCTAGTGACAGGCCGGGCGGTGAGCCGCTTGAGAATCAAAAAGATACGCAGTACCAGCATTACTGTCGAGGTTCTGTGCCTAGTTGAACTGATCTGAGTCTTTTCAGTGCAGTCCGTATGGGGCACATGATAATAATCGATAGGAATATTTGTGACGCAAACAAATGTCTCGGGGTTGGACAAGTTGAAGTTGGCCGATCTCAAAGCTATGGCAGTGCAAGCTGGGGTCAAAGGCGCTTCCGCCATGCGCAAAGGCGACTTGGTGGCCGCGCTCAGCGGCGGCGGCGAACGTCCCAAGGCTGCTCGGGCTCCAAAGGCAGCCAAGGACGTTGCGCTAGCTGCTGCCGAGCCGAAGGCAAGCCAATCAGAAGCTCTAACTGGCAACGCCGACCCTCAGCCTGCTGACAATGCCGAGCCTCAGCCTGCCGGTAGGCGGCGCCAGCGCTCTCGCGCCCCCAAAGCAGATGAGCCGGCAGTCGAATCGGCTGCGGAAGGCAAGCCCAACGACGATGTGGCTGCTGCGCTAGACGCATTGGTGGCAGATATTGGCAAAGTCCCGACGACGGGCGGTGATGAGGCGGGTTCGGAGCAGCGCAATAACCAGCGGAACGAGCAGCCGCGCAACGAGCAGCCGCGCAGCGAGGGCGAAGAAGGAGAGGGCCAGGGTCGTCGCGGCCGCCGGCGCCGCAATCGCGATCGGCAGCAAGGCGGCAACAACCGCCGCCAGGCCGGCAATAGCGGAAACAGCCGCAATAGCTATGACCGCCTAGAGGCAGAGCCGGTGATCTCTCCCGACGATGTCCTCATCGAGGTTTCGGGCATTCTCGACATTCTCGACACCTACGCGTTTGTGCGTACCACCGGGTATCTGCAAAGCCCCAATGACGCCTACGTGTCGCTCTCGATGGTTCGCCGCCACGGGCTGCGTAAGGGCGACATCGTTTCTGGTGCGATCCGTCAGCCTCGTGATGGCGAGCGCGGGCAGAAATACAATCCGCTAGTCCGGCTCGACACCGTGAACGGCTTGGAGCCCGAAGCGGCAAAAGACCGTCCGGAGTTTGCCAAGCTCACCCCGCTCTACCCCCAAGAGCAACTCCGCCTGGAGACGACCCCCACCAATATGACCGGCCGAATCATCGATTTGGTTTCGCCGATTGGCAAAGGCCAGCGGGGTCTGATCGTTTCACCGCCCAAGGCCGGCAAGACGATGGTGATGCAGTCCATCGCCAACTCGATTACCACTAATAATCCCGAAGTCCACCTGATGGTGGTCTTGGTGGACGAACGTCCGGAAGAAGTCACCGATTTCCAGCGTTCCGTCGAGGGCGAAGTGGTGGCCTCCACCTTTGACCGTCCCGCCGAAGACCACACTATGATCGCCGAGCTGGCTATTGAGCGTGCCAAGCGCCTGGTTGAAGCTGGTCGAGACGTGGTCATCTTGCTTGACGGCATCACCCGTTTGAGCCGGGCCTACAACCTCGCTGCCCCCGCTTCCGGGCGCATCCTCTCCGGCGGTGTCGATTCGGCAGCCCTTTACCCGCCGAAGAAGTTCTTTGGCGCGGCTCGCAACGTCGAAGGTGGCGGTTCGCTCACCATCTTGGCCACGGCTCTGATCGAGACCGGCTCCAAGATGGACGAAGTGATTTTCGAAGAGTTCAAGGGCACTGGCAACATGGAGCTGCGTTTACGCCGCGAGTCTGCCGACAAGCGCGTCTTCCCGGCCATTGACGTCATCGCATCGGGTACGCGCCGTGAAGAATGGCTGCTGAGCAGTCAGGAATTGGCGATCATTTGGAAGCTGCGGCGCGTCCTTTCCGGCCTGGAGCCCCAAGCCAGCCTGGAGATGCTGCTAAACCGCATGCGCAAGACCAAGAGCAACGCCGAGTTCCTCGTGCTGATCTCCAAAACCACCCCAGGGGTGGACGACGGCCGGTAGCTTGTTGCCTTCGGCTGCCTTCAGTGTCTTGTGACCCGCTTTACCTAATCCGGGAATAAGTGTGAGGTCGCTTCAGTTTGGCGCTATGGCGGCCAGTCAGGCTAAAATAGCCCGTTGGGTGCCG
>JAITSW010000240.1 GCA_031287505.1 Propionibacteriaceae bacterium | reverse complement strand
GAGTCAACTCGGCGATTTCACCCCGGGCCGCGTCGTACGTTATAGTCACATGGCTGGCCGGAGACGGTCGGCAGGCCTACCAAGGCCCCGTAGCGCAGTTGGTTAGCGCGTCGGCCTGTCACGCCGAAGGTCGCGAGTTCAAGTCTCGTCGGGGTCGCTGAAGCGGATGCTTTAGCTGCCGGTTTGGCACCGGGTCGATATGGCTCGGCTAGCCGGCAGCATAGCTCTCTTCAGACGGCTAGGTAGCTCAGTCGGTAGTAGCGTTCGCCTGAAAAGTGAAAGGTCGCCGGTTCGATTCCGGCCCTAGCCACCGTCTCGGGAGAGTTGTGCTCACCACTAGGTGAGCCGCTCTCGACGGTTTCTTTTGCGGGGCTCTAGCCCCGCGCCCCAAGTGGTCTGCGGAGTTGTGCCCACCACTAGGCGAGCCGCGCTCGACGGTTTCTTTTGCGGGGCTCTAGCCCCGCGCCCCAAGTGGTCTGCGGAGTTGTGCTCACCACTAGGTGAGCCGCTCTCGACGGTTTCTTTTGCGGGGCTCTAGCCCCACGTTCCACACTCTTTTTGCCTATTGGGGTGGGGTTTGTTCAGTAGCGTCCTTTATTCGAAAAAGCGAATGGTCGACATGTCTGTGGGGTGCTGCTGGCCTGCTGCAGCCGGATATCCAATCAGAATACCGATGGACATCTCGTAGCCCCAAGGGAAGCCAAGTAGCTTTGAGAACCGTTCCCGGTCGTTGGTGGTGCCATCGCGGAATGCTTGGGTGGAGAAGCCGCAGATGCATGAACCTAGACCGAGTGAGGTGGCGGCAAGGCAAATGTTCTCGGTGAGCAATCCGGCGTCAAAATCTTCACTGGTCAAGTCATAGGTGGGTCTGGTAGCCACGATGATCAGAGCTTGGGCGTTGTAGAACAGATCGCCGCCAAGGGCTTGGATGTTTCTTGCCGAATCCCCAGCGTGGCGCTGGATGAGGGTCCAAGCGCTATCGCGGATGTCGTCAATGATCTCGCGGTTCGTGATCGCGGCGATGTACCACGGAGCATTGCCTCGGGAGCTTGGGGCTTGAACGCCAGCCGTGGTAATGATTTCTAGATCAGCGCGGGATACCGGATCGTTGGTAAAACCTCGGCATGAGTATCGGGTGGCGATTGTTTCCAAGGCGGCGTTCATCTGAATCTCCAAATTGTGTTTTTGCAATTGCGTTGACTATCTAACCACTGCGAGGCTGGGACTTGTCGGCGTCTTGAAGGGTGAGGCAAGGAGTTCATCTCGTAGGCGGCAACCGGGTAAGCTTAACCCTTGTGACTACCGCTGATCTGGCCAACGACCTCGATGCTCTGAGCAAGACTCTGAGTTCAATTGAGGCTGTTTTAGACCCGGAAAGCAAAAAAGCGGTAATCGTCGAACTTGAAGCCCAGGCGTCTGCACCCAATCTTTGGGATGATATTGAGAACGCGCAGCGAGTTACCTCCAGGCTGTCAAGGATGCAAGCACAGGTTGACCGGCTGAGCGCTTTGCGGGCTCGGGTTGATGACCTACAGGTGCTCATCGAGCTTGCCGAGGAAGAATCCGACGCCGAAACCGAAGCTGAGGCAACCCGTGAGTTGAGTTCGCTGCGCGCCGAAATCGATGCGTTGGAAATTCGCACCCTGCTTTCTGGAGAGTACGACGAACGCCAGGCGCTGGTCACCGTTCGCTCCGAAGCTGGGGGAGTGGACGCTGCGGACTGGGCAGCCATGATTCTGCGTATGTACCTGCGCTGGGCCGAACGCCATGGCTACAAAACCGAGGTATACGAAACGTCTTACGCCGAAGAGGCCGGCATCAAGTCGGCCACCTTCGCCGTCAAAGAGCCTTACGCCTATGGGCTGCTTTCAGTCGAGCAGGGAGTGCATCGGCTGGTGCGAATATCCCCGTTCGACAATCAGAGCCGCAGGCAAACATCCTTCGCCGGTGTGGACGTGCTGCCTGTCACCGAGGAAGCCGATCACATCGACATCCCGGAAGGGGACATCCGGGTAGACGTCTTTCGCTCGTCTGGTCCTGGTGGGCAGAGCGTCAACACCACCGACTCGGCTGTCCGCATAACCCACCTTCCGACGGGTATCGTCGTCTCTTGCCAGAACGAGAAGTCTCAACTTCAAAACAAAGTGGCGGCTATGGCCGTGTTGCAGTCTCGGCTTTTAGAGCGGGCCCGAGCCGAAAAAGAAGCTCAGATGCGCGAACTCAAAGGCGAGGGCAACTCGTGGGGTTCGCAGATGCGCTCGTACGTGTTACACCCATATCAAATGGTTAAGGATCTGCGTACCGGCTATGAGGTCAGCCAACCGGAAGTCGTGTTCGACGGTGATCTAGACGGCTTTATAGATGCGGGCATTCGCTGGCGGGTGCAAGAAGGCGGACGAAACTAACCCTCAAGTCCAATATGAGCATTGATTGCTGTTGCAGCGTGTTGTTCTTATCTAATGGGGTTAATCGAGTTACAATCCTAAGAGACCGGCTGAGATTTTCTCAGGAACTTCCCCCAGCCCCAACCCGGTCGAAGAAAAGCCGTGATTCGATTTGAAGACGTCTCCAAGACCTATAAAGGTCAAAAGCGAGCGGCCCTAAAGCATGTCGATCTGCAGATCGACAAGGGCGAGTTTGCCTTTTTGGTGGGTACATCTGGCTCTGGAAAGTCCACTTTCTTGCGCCTGATCTTGCGCGAGTACACTCCTACGGCTGGCCGTGTGTACATCGCCGGCAAAGACCTCACCCGGCTGCATAGCTGGCAGCTTCCGACTTTGCGCCGACAGATCGGCACGGTATTTCAAGATTTCCGCCTTTTGCCGGGTAAGTCCGTCTTCGAAAATGTGGCTTTTGCGCTGCAAGTGATTGGCAAATCGCAATCTGTGATCAAACGCACGGTGCCGGAGACGCTTGAGTTAGTGGGTTTGGGCGATAAAGGCGACCGTTTGCCAGAGGAACTCTCCGGAGGCGAGCAGCAGCGGGTCGCAATAGCCCGGGCGTTCGTTAACCGTCCAAAGATTTTGATTGCGGACGAGCCGACGGGCAACCTTGACCCGGCGACTTCGGTGGGCATTGTTCGCCTCCTTGACCAGATTAACCGTGCAGACACCACCGTCATCATGGCCACCCACGACGCCACCATTGTGAACCAGATGCGCAAGCGGGTCATCGAGCTCGATAAAGGCGAACTGGTTCGCGATCAGGCTAAGGGCGTCTACGGGTACTGAGGTGGCTAAGACATGAGACATATTTTTAGAGAAGCCTGGTCTGGCCTAAAGCGCAACACTTCGATGTCGCTCGCAGTCATCGTTACTATGTGGGTCTCGCTATCGCTATTTGGCCTAGGGCTTTTGGCTGCCGAGCAGGTAGAGCTAGTCAAAGGCCGCTGGTACGACCAGATCGAGATCAGCGTCTTCATGTGCGTGCAAGACTCGCAAGACGTCAACTGCGATCCCGGGCAGGACACGACAGATGCCGAACGTGCCATTATCCGAAAGACGCTAGAAGACAACCCCGAGGTGGCTCAGGTCTTTTATGAGAGCAAAGTCGAGGCATATCAAGAGTTCCGCGAGGTTTATGCGGATTCCCCGATTCTCGCGGCGATGACCGAAGAGATGATGCAGGATTCGTTCCGCGTCCGTTTAGTCAATCCCGAAGAATATATGGGAGTGGTGACTTCCGTCCAAGGCCTTAAAGGCGTTCAGTCGGTGCAGGATTTGCGCAAGTATTTGGATCCGCTTTTCACCTGGTTGAATATGGCGCAGATGGGCACTATCGGCGCATCCGCCTTGCTGCTGCTGGCGGCGGCGCTGCAGATCGGCAACACTATCCGATTGGCTGCCTTTTCCAGACGTCGGGAAATCGGCATTATGCGTCTTGTCGGGGCGTCAAATTGGTACATCATGTTGCCATTTTTGATGGAGTCCCTAGCTGCTGCGCTCGGCGGGGCAGTCCTCGCCTGCGGCTCTATCGCGGCTTTAGAACAGTTTGTGATTAAAGAGAAAGCAGCTGTCGAAATCGTCAGCGTGCGCTGGATTGATTGGCAGCAGGTTCATTTTTCGATGTTTTGGTTACTTGTAGTCGGAGTGGTGTTATCCGTTGTCCCAACTGTTATCGCCACAAGAAGGTTTTTGAAGGTTTGAAAACGTAAGGAGAAAGCAATGCGCAAGGTGTCTTCCCCCACCCCGAGCGTGTCAGACGAGAAGCAGCCGGAATCGGCGGCTTCCCTCTTTGGCATTGGGGTGTTCCATGCGGCGAGAACTGCCGCCGCCGCGCTAGTGGCCTTGACGCTGATAGCTGGCCAGACAGGTTCTGCGACGGCAGACCCATTGAAGGATCTGCAAGAGTCGCGCAAAGAGCTGCAAGGATCCATCGTAGACGTCAAGAAGGACATCGCGCGTACTCAAAAGGCGGTAGAAGCCACAAAATCTGAGGTGAAGACTGCGGCTGCGAAGCTTCAGGAGTCGTCCGTCAAACTCCAGCAGGCGCAAGCCAAGCTCAAGGCTATGCAAGGCAAGCTGGCGGTGGCTAAAGAGAAGAAGGCGAAGGCTGACGCGGCGCACCAGGCTGCAAAAGAGGCGGTGCTGAAGGCTAAGGCCGCTGTTGAGAAGGCAAAAGGCGAAGTGGCAGATCAAAAGTCCCTCATCGGCATTGCCGTCCGGCAGGCATACCAACAGCATTCTGATTTACTGCACTACTCGGTAGTTTTGAATGCCGACAGCATTGCGAATCTGTCATCAAGGTTGCAATGGTCCGAGACCATTTTTGATTCCACCGCTGCGCAGTTGAACCGTCTGAAGGAACTTCAGACTCAGTTTGAGGCGGCCAAGACTGCTCAGGTAAGGGCGGAGAAACTAGTTGCCAGCAAGGCGAAAGAGGCCAAGGCTCAGGTAGACGAGGTGCAAAGCCTGACAAAAGCCGCTGCCGCTCAGGCTGCGAGCGTCAGTGCGCTCGTGACAAGCAACCGCAAGGCTAAGGCCGCTGCGGAGGCTGAGCTGAGGGAAAATGAGACAGAGCTTGAACAAGATAGGGCTCAGTACAAGAAGCTCCAGCAGGAAGAGGAGAAAATTGCGGCGAAGATTCTCGCTGAGATGGCCAAAGATGATGGAGACTCTTGGTCTACGGCGTCAAAGACCGGTTTCGTTTACCCGGTACACGCCAAGCCGGGCTCGCCGTTTGGTATGCGTTACCACCCGATCTTGCATTACAACCGGATGCATTGGGGCCAGGACTTCGGAGCCAAGTGTGGTGCTCCGCTGTATGCGATGGCAGATGGCAAGGTTACGTCTGCGTCGTGGACGAGCACTGGTTTTGGCTATTACACGATCATCAACTACGGCAAAGTCGACGGGAAGAATATTTCTTCCGGTTACGCCCATCAATCTAAGTTGGGCGTGAAAGCGGGGCAGTTCGTTGCCCAGGGGCAGGTTGTTGGCTATGTGGGCACAACTGGCCTCTCGACCGGCTGCCATCTGCATCTGCAGATCTACGAGAATGGCGTGCGTGTCAATCCGATGAAGTATCTAAAGTAGTCGTACCCGCTAAACTTGCGTGTTATGCCAAGGGAACAGGGGCGCAAACTAGTTGCGCAGAATAAAAAGGCCCGGCATGACTACAACATTCTGGATCACTTCGAAGCCGGAATCGTCCTGGTGGGCACGGAGGTCAAATCGTTGCGCGCCGGCCACGCTTCGCTAGTAGATTCTTTTGCGACAGTCGACGACGGGGAAGTGTGGCTGCGAAACGCCAACATCCCGGAGTACACCTATGGCACCTGGCGCAATCACGAATCCAAGCGCAAGCGCAAGCTGTTGTTGCACAAAAAAGAGATTGCCAAGCTCGAACGCGAGTCTGCCCAAGGCGGACGCACTATCATCCCGTTATCCATTTACTTCTCGGACGGCTACGCCAAGATTGAGATCGCGCTTGCCACCGGAAAGAGGGAATGGGACAAGCGCGAGACCCTGCGCGAACGCGATGCAAACCGCGAAGCGCAGCGGGCATTAGCTGAGCGAAATCGGAATCGCGTGTAGCTTCTCTCTTTTGGCATATCGCTGCCTGTACCGGGTATACATCGCTCAGCGAAGTGAAAGCCACTTGAAGCGCAACCCCCAAATAGCTTTGATGCCTAAGGCACACCACACACTAGATCAAGGTGCTGCACTTCTATTTTAAACTCAGGCTCCGCTCCGACATCGACAGATGCAGGTAACGTCGACCCACAGCAACACCTTTCTCCCAAGATCATTCAACAGACCTCAGTGTAGAAAGGTGTTGCACTTCTCTAATGGTTGTTGGCTAGCCCTGGGGGCTGCTGCCAGGCTTGGGGTTAGCCTCACCCGGGTGTGGGTCATTGCACTTTTGGCGTCAGCCTAGAAGCCGGGGTTCTTGGCTTTGACAGCCGAAAGGAGTAGAGTGGCGAAGCTCAGTGGGCAGCGGAATCTTCAAGACCATTGAGTTACAACTAAACAGCGGGGGTGATCGGTTTCGACTTGGGATGGTCTTCCCAGGGGAAGCGGGTCGAGGATCCAAGGACATCTCGTTAACGATTCTTGGGAAAATATAAGTGCCAATTCAAATCGCACTGACTTCGCTCTTGCTGCCTAAGCAGTAACCGAAGGGTCAGCTCGGATGCGTCTTCCGTCCGATTCCTGGCCTCGTTTAGAAGACTTGCTGGTTTAGCTTTGTTCTTGGGCTAAATCGGGACTTTTTCGAGAACTGAGCCTGTCTGGGGATTTGTTGGCGAACAATCCAGAGGCTGAGAAAAACGACAAGCCAGCTGCACCCGGAGAATCCCTGTGTCACCTCGTAAGGACGCGGGTTCGATTCCCGCCACCTCCACTAATGAAATGGGGCAAACCGAAGGTTTGCCCCATTTCATTAGTGATTGATCCGTACGGGGGAATCGAATCCGTGAGGGCTCGAACGTTAAGAAGATCAGCCCTGGTGGGCTGATCTTTAGTGAGAGGAGTGAGGTGAGTCGAAGGCGAACTGAGCTCGGTGTATTTGAGAAGCAAATACACGGCGATTCCCGCCACCTCCACCATTTGCTCGAATTCCAACCCTGTCCTCAGACAAGTCGGGTGGCAGGGGCGCGTCCAGGTTGCTGGACGGATGGAGTTGCTGGACGAAGATCAACCGCTGTTGGCGAAGCTGCGGGATCGGAACTGGGCGGCGAACGTCATCGCCCTGATCCAGTCCTCGCCCGTCACCAGGCTCTCCACCGCTGCGGTCAGCCGCTCATGCAGAGCCTCCAGCTTCGCCTCGCGCTCACTGCGCCACTCCGGGTTCGACACCATGAAACCTTCTCGGGGAACGTGCGAACACCTGGAAGGTGCGCGGCTCGTACCTGTGAAGACGCATGGGGCTGTTCATGGCTTTGGGTGCTGCCGTTCGCGGACGAACATCTGGCAGAGATGGGATAATCAATAGTGGCACTGTCCGCCTGAACGGCATCATCGCTGGCCGCGAGCTGTGAGATGGGTTCGGTGCCGTGAGAGATTACGAACGCGCGCGTTCGTAATCTGACGCTTCTAGTGTGGGAGACGTTAGCTGCCAGCCAATCTCAAAGCTAGCTTGGGCTCCTGGCTCTAAAGCAACCATGGGAAAGAGCACCTCCAACTCTATGAAATTGGC
>JAITSW010000213.1 GCA_031287505.1 Propionibacteriaceae bacterium | reverse complement strand
TGGGGCCGAAGATTGCCGAGCCGCCGTTGGCAGAGCCCGCAGACATCTGGTAGGCGTCAATGGAGTCGTTCGCGAGGGCTGGGCGAATGGCAGCGTCATAGTCGTCGATGGAGGTTTGCTTCCAGGTGACCTTGATGTTGGGGTATTCCTTGTTGAATGCCGCAACATACTGCTCATTCACCGGAGATCCGGGGGTGAAACCCCACCAGGTGATTTCGGCGACGGTGTCTTTGCCGACAACAGCGGCCGGTTCTGATTCGGGACTCTGCGGCGATCCGCCGCAAGCAGATAGCCCGGTGAGCGCCAACGCGGTAGCCGCAGCGAATGCGATACCTTTCGTTCTTAGCGTCATAGTTTCTTGCCTTTCCTTGGACGGGTGACTTCAGAGTGCCGGTTGCGCCAACCAGCTCAGCTCTTGGCGACTCAGTCGCTATGCTGTGGGCTCGTCACGTCTCCTCGTCGTCGTTGACTGTTTAGAAAGTATTACTTGTAACTTTCGATTAACATAAAATGTAGACGAAGTCGTCGTTCATGACAACTCCGTTGTATAACATTTTGATATACACGCCATAAATAGCCGTCATTTTGCGGCAAATTCGCACATCCGCAGGCGTAACTCGTCTCAACACCGTCGAAAAAATCCCTCAGGTGGCACCAAAGCCTATGTTCACGTGGCCGACATCACTGCTATTGTTTCGTTTATTGTTTCGTGAGACTCTTCGAGTTTCGATCAAAGGAGGGCACATGGGAGCGTTAGCTGGACGGCTATGTGTAGTGACTGGCGGCACCCGGGGCATCGGACGCGCCATTGTGGAAAGATTCTTGGCCGAGGGGGCTGACCTCATCGTCACCGCCCGCACCGCCGAATCCGGACAGGATTTGCTGGAAAAGCATCCGGAAGTGACCTTTGTGGTCGCCGATGCCTCGAAGGTGGGCGACATCGACAAGATTGCGCAGGCCGTCGCCGCCACCGGACGCACTCTGTATTCCGTGGTGCCCAACGCCGGCGGCGGGCCGCACACCCACATCCTCACCGCGACGGAAGCCGAGTACGACGAGGTGATGGATGTAAACGTCAAGAGTGCCTTCTTCACCGTTCAGAAGCTTGTCCCCTTTATGGGCGAAGGCTCGACAATTGTTTTGATCGCCTCTATTGCCGGCTCAAATGGCGATCCGGACGCGATCGTGTACAACGCTTCCAAGGCTGCCGTCCGCTCGTTGGCCCGTTCCATGACTGCCGGACTCGCCGGTCGCCGTATCCGGGCGAACGCCGTAAGCCCAGGCCCGACTAACACCGAAGGCTTCGACGTTTATATCGGCGGCGATCCCGCCGTGCGCGAGAGTTTGCGCAGCCGGCTGCCGGTTGGCCATATCGGAAATCCCTCAGAAGTCGCAGCTGCCGCGCTCTTCCTAGCCTCAGACGAGTCTTCTTATCTAGCCGGCGTGGAGATTGTCGTCGACGGCGGCATGAGCCAGGTTTAGGAGTAAAGAAATGAACCGAATTCAAGTATCAGACACCTCAATTCCCCACCGCCTAGCAGACGTTGAGCTGCAAATCGCAGCGGATGGCGTTCCACAGGCGGAAGTCGAGGTCACCATTGAGCAGACCAAGCATGAGTTCATCTTCGGCAATGCCGCGTTCTGCCTGATTGACCATGCAAATGGGATCGGCAAGCCCGGCGACCAGGCACTCGCCGACCTCTGGTTTGACCTATTCAATGCCGCAACCCTTCCCTTCTATTGGGGCGAGTTTGAGCCCGAACGCGGCAAGCCGCACACCGGGCGATTGCTCAACGCCGCCAAATGGTTTACCGACAACGGGGCCGGGCTGAAAGGCCACCCCCTCACCTGGCACACGGTTCAACCTACTTGGCTGACGAATCTGCCCTTACCGGAGATCGAAAGCGCCTTGCGGCACCGCATCCGCCGCGAGGTTTCCAACTTCGCCCCATACATCAACACTTGGGATGCCTTGAACGAAGCGGTCATCGCGCCGGTTTTCACTGCCGAGGAAAACGGCATTACCAAGCTGACTTTAGCCAAGGGACGTTTAGAGATGATTCGCCTCTCGGTCTTAGAGGCCAAGGCTGCCAACCCGAACGCCCAGTTGTTGATCAACGACTTCGACCTCTCCTCGGCCTACGAGATTTTGATTGAAGGCATCCTTGAGGCCGGTATCCAGATCGACGTCCTAGGCCTGCAGACCCATATGCATCAGGGCTACTGGGGCGAGGAGAAAATGACGGCCATGATCGACCGTTTCGCCCGCTACGGCCTACCCTGCCACTTGACGGAGAACTCTTTGGTGAGCGGGCATTTGATGCCCGCGGAAATCGTCGACCTGAACGACTACCAGATCCCGGTTTGGCCCTCAACCGAAGAAGGTTTGGCCCGTCAGGCCGACGAAGCCGCTAGGCATTTCCGTAATGTTGTGAGCCATCCGGCAACGGCGTCCATCACCTACTGGGACTTCGCCGACGGCCAAACCTGGCTGGGCGCTCCTACTGGTTTGGTATTTGAGGACGGCACTCCCAAGCCCTCATACAAAGCCTTACACGCGCTCATCAAGGGGGAATGGTGGGTGCCGGCCACCACGGTGAGCACAGACGGCGAGGGCAAAGTCCGGCTACACGGTTTTGCCGGCGACTATCAGGTGAGCACTGCGGCAGGCAGCGCCAATGTCACGGTAACCCGCAGTGAAACGGGGGTGCGCCCGGTAGAAGTGAGCACCCAAAGCGGCGTTCAAGCCAGTCGCTTTGGGGGGTAAGAAGTCGTTGGCGACGAGCCCCGAATCCCGATATGTCATGCCCTGCCTGATTGGGCATCCAGCTAGCGGGCGAAGCGGACAATTGCAGCCTTTGGGAGGGTAACGACCGAAGACAATTTCGGACGACGTTCCCAGGTTTTGCCGGTGACCAGGTTAAGACTTGGGCTCGTGCTCCGAAAGGAGCAACTAGCCACTCATCACGTATGTAGGTTGTGGCGGCGGTCGAGAGCATGGGCTAGACAATCTCTGGTCAGCTTGCTACCCGGCTGTCATTAATCGCTCAACGGATTGGTCGGTAATTGCCGCGATGAGATCGAAGTCCTTGTCAACATGCAGAACGGTCAGGCCGAGTTTCTCCGCGCTAGCCGCTATCAAGAGGTCGGGGATAGAAGGAGCACGATGTTGTCCACGCCCGGTGAGCAAGAACTGCACTTCCAGCGCCCGTTCCTCAATCGACGGGGTCAAATTCTCAACCGGCATTAGCGAGAGCGGCGGGGAAGAAAACTCCATGCGGCTTTGGTCTGCCGATTGGAAGGAAAACCCCAACTCTAATCTCGTGATGTTCGAGATATGCACGAGACCTCGGCCGATGCGCTCCAACCACAGATGCGGCTCATCCGACTTGTCGAGTCGAGCGTAAGCCGACTTGTCGATTAGCCACTTTGTCACCGCCATGCCTGCTCCATCAACTCAGCGTCAAGCACCCCTTCGACCGCAGTCGATGACCGCTGCAAATCTGCCAATGACACCATTGCCCGTGTTGGCCTAGCCAAGCCGATCAACTGCCGACGTAAATACTCGTTGCGAGAGAGCCCAAGACTCTGGGCTGCCGCACCGATCGCCTGAACAGCTTCTTTCGGTACGTCCCGGATCAGCAAATCTGCCATTACCGCACCTCCCGTGATATCAATGATATCACAATGGCCAGCGATAGAAATTTACCAACGGCACTCATATGATGTGCCAGCGAAACGGGTTGGAATCGCAAATTCCGGCTCTGACCGACGCAGCCACCCAAGAATCTGAGACGATGCGACTAATCCTTCAAACACCCGATGGGAACCATGAGAACCCCGTCGGAACGTCTATAGGCAAGCTGGCCTGCTGTCAGCACCATAAGGAATGAAGGTCCAGACATCTTGTCAAGGTCGATACTGTCTTTGAGTTCTCTTAGGTTATCGGCTGCTTTATCTGCTTCCACCTGTCCCATCTTTACTTCAATTCCGCCCCAACGTCCGTCGTGCAGGTGGACAACAGTATCTACCTCCAAACCTCGCTTGTCTTGGTAGTGGAAAACTTCGCCGCCTATTGCTTGGGTGTAAACCCTCAGATCTCTCACGCACATGGATTCAAATAGGAATCCAAAAGTCCTGAAGTCCTCCAGAAGTTCACTCGGAGAGGCATATAGCGCTGCGGCAGCGATGGACGGATCTACGAAGTGGCGTTTGGGTGAGGTGCGGATAACCGTCTTTGATCGCAATACCGGTGTCCAGGCAGGCAAATCCTCCACCACATAAATGCGCCGCAGGGCATTCAAATAACTTGAAATGGATTTTTCAGAGAGACT
>JAITSW010000181.1 GCA_031287505.1 Propionibacteriaceae bacterium | reverse complement strand
GTAGGGCCGGCATCTCGGTAAACAAGGTCTACATATCTATCTTCATGCTCTGTTCCATGCTGGGCGCGCTCGGAGGCACCATGGCCGCCGGCAGGCTGGCAGCGGCAAACCAGTCCAGCGGCGGGGGAGACACAAATTTGAACGCCATCGCCGCCGCCGTGATTGGAGGCACGTCCTTGTTTGGGGGGCGGGGATCGGCATGGTCTGCGTTCCTGGGCGTTCTAGTCATCCAATCGATCTCATCAGGACTGTCGTTGCTAAATCTGTCTTCGTCAATCCGCTACATGATTACCGGCGCGGTACTACTCGCAGCCGTGATCCTCGACTCGGTGACCCGCAGATCCAGAAAGATCCGCGGGATCGCCTGATAGAAAGGGGGCGCCATGCCTGATTCGGTACGCGTATGGGTGATGGGGGAAACTGCCGACGGCGAATCCCACCTTTCCCAAATGAGCGAAACTCCGCCAATACCCGTTGGCCCCACACAATGCTGGTGGTTTGCCTGGGGAGATGACGGGCCGCTGACTTTCCCGCGCGACCTTCGCCAAAAGTATGACGCGCAGTCCATGTTTCCCCCAGTTGGCGGGTTCCGGGTGAATATCGCACAATTCGCCGACGCCGACGTCTACGGTGACGAACTTCCCCAGACTCCTACCCAGAGAGCTGGTTCGGAACAGGTGGTGAACATCGTTCACGGCAACGAGGCCGGCTGGATTGAATACCCTCCTGTTGCCAACCTTCACCGCACAGACACAACTGAAATCGGCTACCTAATCTCCGGAGAGATAGAAGTCGAAGCTTCAAATGGCGATATCGCACATCTCAAGGCCGGAGATGTCCTCATCCAGAATGGTGCGCCTCATCGGTGGCGCAATTTCAGAGGTAGGCAGGCCACCATCTTTCTGGTTTCGCTTCCGGGGAAGCGCCTGCCCTCAAAGGATGGAGTTGAGAATGTTTGAATGGCTTTCGACTAGGGGAAACCGCATAGTCAACGAAAGCGGCCAGACGATAACTTTGACCGGTTTCGGCTTGGGAGGCTATCTGAATTGGGAGAACTTCATCACCGGCTTCCCTGGTACGGAAGGTGAGCTCCGGCGGGCATTGCTGGACGAAATGGGCAGCGAGAGCTTTCGCGTCTTTTTCGATCGTTTTGAGGAGTGCTTTTTCGATGCGGCAGATGCCCGTTATTTGGCCTCATTGGGAACCAACTCAGTACGGCTGCCAATTAATTACCACCACCTTGAGGATGACGCCAGGCCTTTTGCGATCAAAACTACGGGGCTGGAAAAAATCGACCGCGCTCTCCGCCTATGCGAAGATTCCGGGCTGTATCTGATTCTCGATCTCCACACCTTGCCAGGTGCGCAGAACCAGCATTGGCACTGCGACAATCCAACTCACCGGGCATTGTTCTGGGATCATCCGCATTTCCAAGACCGGGTAGTCAATTTATGGGTTTCCCTGGCGGAGCGTTATCGGGACAGGCCGGCGATTGCCGGCTACAACCTCATCAACGAACCCGCAGACCCGTCTGGTCAAAAGCTATTCCCCTATTACCGCCGCCTGGCTTGCGCCATTAGGGAAGTTGATCTGCGGCACATGTTGTTTCTTGACGGGAACAAATATGGCACCGATTTCTCTATGTTCGAAGAACCGCTGGATAACACGGTTTACGCGCCCCATGACTACCCCCTGGCAGGAATATCGCAGGAGACCCGTTTCCCAGGCATGGTGAAAGGAGAATGGCAGGACGCCGCCGCAGTGCGAAGACAGTTTTTGCGCCGAAGCGAATACCCGCTGGCAAATAACCTTCCCATTTGGGTGGGGGAATTCGGAGTGCAGTTCACCGGCAATCCGGAAATGGACCGCGAACGACTTAGCCTGTTGCAAGAGCAACTCGACGTTTACCGCGAATATGGGGCGAGTTGGTCCCTTTGGACATACAAAGACATCGGCCTTCAAGGTATCCAAGTCCTGCCTCCCGAAAGCAGCTATCTGAGAACTACGGCCGATGTGCGGGCGGCCAAAGAACGTTTGGGCGTGGACTCGTGGGGAGGTACCGACACGCATATTAGGAATATCATCGACCCGGTCGCCGCCTTGCTTGAATCGGAATGCAAAGGTTTCGACCCATTCCCCTGGGGAACGGAACGCTGGACCGCGCTGCTTATCAGGAACATCATGTTCTCTGAAGCGCTGCTCCCCCGCTTTGCCAAGGCGTTCAATTCCATTACCCCGAATGACGCCGAACAACTTGCCTCATGCTTCGCATTTGATGCCTGTCGGGAGCGCACTGAACTTGCAGGCCTATTACATCGGGCTCTGAGCGCAAACTAGCTGTCAAGGGCGAAGTTCTGAATCTTGGACAGCCGGACACTGGGTTCCCGCGCAAAGGCACACTCGCCTGGGGTTAGGCCAGGTTGGTGAAGATCGAGGCATAGCCGTCTACATTGCGGCTGCGGAAATCCCCATGAATAGCCTGGAAACGTTTGTGTCGCTAGTGGGATCGCCAACACCACGCCCATCGGCTGTCCAACGCAGGCAATGCCTCCTGCTTTACAGTGATCAAACTCTGGAACCCCGTTGGCAAGTAGCCGGTGTCATCGCTAAGCTCAGGTAAAAGACATGGGATGGTAGGCGATTTCCCAGCCTCTGCAGATTCCAAGTGTCACGTCCCAACAGAGTGGATTGCCACTGATTGGGAGTCTCTTTATATCGCGATGACGCACAACCAGAAAGTGGTGCTATGGACGTCGATTTTTCGCAGTATGCGCCGAGTTTTGCCCGCTATGGAGCACTGGCCGAGCAGAGTGCTCAGCTAGACCCAGAGCTTTTTTCAAAATATGAGGTCAAGCGCGGGCTTCGGGATTCAAGCGGTGTCGGAGTGCTCGCCGGGTTGACCCGGGTCTCTGAAGTTCAGGCAATGACCGTTCAGGGGCCAAAGGGAATTCCCTGTCACGGGAAGTTGAGGTATCGCGGCTATGACGTTGAAGATCTGGTTGAGGCCTTTGCAAAAGAGGAGCGTTTTGGTTTTGAAGAGACCATCTACCTTTTGCTTTTTGGAGAGTTGCCGACGTCGCAAAAGCTGGAGGATTTCTCTCAAATTTTGGTAGCCTGCCGGGATTTGCGTTCGAGTTTTACCCGGGACGTGATCCTCAAAGCTCCCAGTCGCGACATGGTCATTGCGATGGCACGTTGTGTCCTGACTCTGTATTCATATGACGACAATCCTGACGATGTCAGTATTGAAAATCTTATGCGGCAGTCACTGCAGTTGATTTCGGTCTTCCCGCGCTTGGCGGTTTACAGCTACTTGGCTGCTCAGCACTATCACAACGATGCCAGCCTGCACATTCATGCTCCCGACCCGCAGCGGGGTATCGCCGAGAATTTGCTGCTGATGCTGCGGCAAGATAAAGGTTTCACCCCCTTAGAAGCGCGGGTACTCGATTTGACGCTGGTACTTCATGCGGATCATGGCGGTGGCAATAATTCAACTTTCTCCACGCATGTGGTTTCGTCCACCGGTACTGATTCTTACTCGGCAATTGCAACGGCATTGGGTTCACTGAAAGGCCCAAGGCATGGGGGTGCCAACATCCGAGTGGCCCACCAATTTGCGGATTTGAAAGAAAGCGTGAGGAATTGGGACGACGATTCCCAGGTCAACGCCTACTTGCAGGACGTCCTAGCCAAGAAGGCCTACGATCATTCGGGCCTCATCTATGGGATGGGGCATGCGGTCTATACGCTCTCCGATCCGCGGGCTCGAGTGCTCAAACTCTATGCCGAAAAACTCGCCCAAGAGAAGGGTCGCGTGGAAGAATTTGAGCTTCGCACCAGAGTTGAACGTCTTGCCACCGAGGCTCTCAGCGCGCGCGGGAAAAGCTTGAAGCCGACCTGTGCCAATGTCGATTTTTACAGTGGTTTCGTCTATGAGATGCTCGACATTCCGCAAGAGCTATTCACGCCGCTCTTTGCGATCGCCAGGATTCCCGGTTGGTGTGCCCATCGCATTGAGGAAATTGTTGGTGACAACAAGATCATTCGTCCGGCGTACAAAAACGTCAATCCGCAGCGTGAATACCAACCGCTGGCTCAGCGGCCGCAGGAACGTCAGCGTCGGTTTGGCATCAGAAAGGGAAAGTAGTGGCCCTCTCACTCACAGATAAGATTCTCAACGCCCACTTAACTCAAGGGTCACTTCTTGGCGATCCGGGGAAGGGTGAGATCGGGCTTCGCATCGATCAAACTCTTACCCAGGACGCGACCGGTACGATGGCCTATTTGCAGTTTGAAGCGATGGGCGTTTCGCAAGTGGAGACCGAGCTTTCGGTGGCCTATGTCGATCACAATATGTTGCAGACCAGTTTTGCGAATGCGGACGACCATGTTTACATCGCATCGGTGGCGAAGAAGCATGGGGTGTGGTTTGCGCGTCCGGGTGCCGGGGTTTGCCATCAGGTGCATTTAGAACGCTTCGCCAAGCCGGGGAAGACCCTGATTGGCTCAGATTCTCACACTCCTACCGCTGGCGGTATGGGGATGCTTGCCTTTGGCGCTGGCGGTCTTGATGTGGCGGTGGCTATGGCCGGCGGCGCCTATTTCATCACTAGACCAGCCGTTCTGCGGGTGAATTTGGTAGGGCAATTACCGCCTTTTGTGGCTGCCAAAGATGTGATCTTGGAGCTACTGCGACAGCTTTCGGTAAAGGGCGGCGTGGGTAAGATCATTGAATACGGCGGGCCTGGGGTTGCCGCTCTGAGCGTCCCCGAGCGTGCCACTATTACCAATATGGGCGCTGAGCTTGGTGCTACGTCGTCGATCTTTCCCGCAGATCAGTTGACTTTGGAGTATCTAAAGGCTCAGGGTCGCACTGATGACTATCTTCACTTGGCTGCGGACGAAGGTGCCAGCTATGACGAAGAGCTTGAGATTGATTTGTCGGCCTTGGTACCGCTGGCCGCCGCGCCACACAGCCCAGATAATGTGGTGCCGGTCAGCGAATTGGCTGGGCTGAAGGTTGACCAAGTCTGTGTTGGCTCATGTACCAATTCGTCCTACGTTGACCTGATGCGGGTATCGCAGATTTTGGCTGGGCAGACTGCGGCTGAGCACACTTCTTTGGTGGTAACTCCGGGTTCAAAGCAAGTGTTGACCAT
>JAITSW010000172.1 GCA_031287505.1 Propionibacteriaceae bacterium | reverse complement strand
CCTACGTACTCGGGCAACGGGCGTTCGCCACGAACCTTGCTTTGGTGTGGAAAGTCCGTACTCTGGGGAACGCATGATGGACTGTTAGGTGGCTCGCCGACGAGACAACCATCTGGACGACGCCCACGCCTGGGATCGTCGCTCAAACCGGTGGCAGCATCCTGCCCAAGACCGGAGTCGACATCGCCCCGTGGCTCTTGCTCGGCAGTGTCCTGCTGGCAGGAGGAGCCGTCTTCGTTGTCGCTTATCGGTGTCGGTCCCGTGGCGACGACTTGATGGAGTCGTGAATCAGCGGCAAAGCCATCTGAAACATCAAGAGGGGTCTGTCACCAGTTCAGTGGCAGGCTCCCTTCGGTGTCCAAGAAATGTCGAAGGGTGCGGCGACACTGGAGGGCGAAAGAACGGAGCAACACTATGCTGAACCACATGGACGACGACTTTGATGAGGCCATGCACCTCACCGTCTACTCGGACACACTCGGCTACCGGCGGGCCTATCGCAAGGAGCAACCGATGGTGCCGCCTGCCACGTTGATCGCACTGGCCGTGGCCGAAGGCTGGCTGCCCCACTTCCACGCCTCGGGTGCGTTCAGCTTCGACCGCCCGGTAGCGCTGGGAAGCGTCACGGTGATGGCCTATGACATCCTGCTGCACACGGGCGAATCCCTACGGTTCGTCCCATCGTGCTCCGAGTGGCTGTACGCCAACCATGCGTTGGAGCAGTACACGCATAAGGCCGTGGACGAGTTGCGGGAGACCATAGCCGCTGGCGAGGCACTGAACGCCAGGCTTACGGAACGAGCAGGCCGAGACTGGGCGGCATTGAAGGCCAAGAACGACAGCAGCCCTGATGGTCGGGAGTCGGAGATCGCCCGCCAGTTGTACGGTTCAGTGGGATCCGTGCGAGACGTGTTGATGACCGCTCTGCGCGAGTATCTCGGCCAATCCGACGATGGCCTGAGGCAGGCGGCGCGTCTGTTGACGCACGTCGCGCACCAAGGCCAAGTCGATAAGGCGGGCAACGTGTACGTCCATCATCCCCGGCATGTCGCCTCGAACGTGAGCGACGCGGGCGGTCCGCCGGAGGCTGTGGCAGCGGGATGGCTGCATGACACGGTGGAAGACACATGGGTCACTCCGGAGTTTCTCGCCGAGGCGGGATTCCCCGCGTCTGTGATCAGTGCGGTCGATGCGGTCACCAAACGAGAAGGCGAACCCATCGACGGCTACGTGCGCCGGATCGCGGCGGACCCGCTGGCTGTCATGGTGAAGCGCGCTGACTTGGCAGACAACACCGACCCCGAGCGTTTGGTCAAGTTGGAGCCCACCATGAGGGCACGCTTGGAAGCGAAGTACGCGGCCTTCGCGGGGGCTCTGGATGAGGTGTTGTAAAGGCCAGGTCAGGATAGATGCCAAGAAGTGTGCCGCATGCGTCACTGCTCATAGCCAATGCTGCTGCCGCTGTAGTAGCCAACCAGGGGGTTGCCCGTTGTGATCGAGGCTTCCAGCAGCGGGCGGATGAATCGGAGGGGCCAAAGGTCGTCGGTCCAGACTCGCGGCACCTCCCAGACCGTGGCAATCTCAAGGAAGGTGGCATCGACGAGTTCCTTGCCACGAGCGTTGTAGCCGTCTTTCCGGAGGCCCTGCGAATAGCCCGTCACTGAGTGGTGGCTGTCTGCATCCTCCAGCGTCACTTTGGCGTAGTCCCAGACCGACCACTGGATGATGTCGGTCGGATCGGCGATCTGCCGGAGGCGCTTCGCCCGAAGCAGTTCCTGATGGGCGGGGTGATCGCGAACCACGAACTCATGCCTGTCCAGTCCGATCTCGATGAGTTGATCCAACGGGTTTGCTGAGGTTTTGGTTGACTCAAGGACTGGTTGGTTTAGAGTGCTGACCGGAAAGGAGTCGGGATGCCGACTAGATCGAAATATAGTGGCGAGGTTCAAGGCTGGTGCGTTGGCTCTGGTTAGGCAGGGTATGGCTAGGCGTCAGGTTTGTCGGGATTTAGAGATCGCGAAGTCTACTTTGAGCCTTTGGGAGTCTCAGGTTGATGCTGATGTCCGCGGGTTTACGATGCCTTCGGATGTGGGTGGGCAGCGTGAAGTGAAGGCGGCTTTGAAACGTATCCGCGAGTTGGAACAAGAGAACGAGATTCTTAGGCGCGCGGCAGAGTATTTGTCGCAGGCGAATCTTCGTAACCCAAAATGATCTACCCGCTGGTCAAAGAAATGGCTGAACCAAGAACCGGACACATTCGGGTGGCTGACGGGACTTGAACCCGCGGCCACCTGGACCACAACCAGGAGCTCTACCAGCTGAGCTACAGCCACCATTTCTGCACATTGCAGCTTGAATAGTGTAGCTGAGATCAGCAGTGTGGTCTAACCGATGTTTTAGCTTTCGCCCGCCAGGGATGCTATCTCTTTTAGGGATTCAGAGGAGAGGCCAGGCTGGGGGACGAAGAGGGCGTAGCGGTAGTAGCGCAGTTCAATGATCGAATCTTTGATGTCGCCCAGGGCTCGGTGGTTGCCGAGCTTTTTGGGGGAGTGGTAGTAGGTCGAGGGGTACCAACGGCGAGCCAGCTCTTTGATAGACGAGACGTCTACATTGCGGTAGTGGAGGTGGCTTTCCAAAGCGGGCATATCGCGGGCTAAGAAGGTGCGGTCGGTGCCGATAGAGTTGCCGGCGAGGGGGACTTGTCGCGGTTCGGGAACATATTGCTTGATGTATTCGAGCACCTGCGCTTCGGCTTCTTCGATTGTGATGCCATTCTTTAGTTCATCTAGCAGTCCCGATGCGGTGTGCATCTCGGTGACGATGTCGACCATCTGCGCCAATGCGTCATTCGGAGGCTTGATGATGAGGTCAACGCCGTCTCCTAAAATCTTCAACTCAGAATCTGTCACCAGCACCGCGATTTCGATCAAGGCATCTTTCTCAAAATCCAACCCCGTCATCTCGCAGTCAATCCACACCAGGTAATCGTTCACATTCCGCCTCGCATTTAGTAATCCAATCGCCAAGAATACCGCCTTCTCCACCTCACTGGGTAAGCTATGGGACTGGTGAAAAGCACGTAGCCCCTATAGCTCAGCTGGATAGAGCAACGGACTTCTAATCCGTAGGTCGCCGGTTCGAGTCCTGCTGGGGGCGCTGGATTTACGCTCAGAATTGACGATCTAGGGCGTTCTATGACCTCCTGCAACGTCATGCGTGTGGCTACCATAATGGCTACCATAATGGCTACCATTAAAGTAGCCTCGCCGTATGAAAGTATCCCGCACGCGGGTCACGCCCCTCTGCCACGCTGTTCCCCGTCACGCACGCCACTGGGGCGCAATGCCAAAGTGCAACATTAGCGCCGAACAGCGTTGGGAAGCCCCCACATGGCTATAAAAAGGCTACTGGCGCCCGGGTCGTGAGCTCTCCGGATCTGCTGCCTCCAACTCCGCAAACACCTCGTCCATGGATTTTCCGCCATGCGAGGCCCGCAATTCGCTTGGTGCGCCTTTGGCAACCAGATGGCCAGAGTTCATGAACGCCAGTTGGCTGCAATGGCTGGCCTCGTTCATATAGTGCGTGGTGACGAAAAGGGTGACGCCTTGATCGGCCAATTCGTAGAGCAAATCCCAGAAGTGCCGCCGGGCGATTGGGTCGACTCCGGAGGTTGGCTCATCCAAAAACAGTAGATCGGGCTGGTGGATAGTGGCCGTCCCCAAAGCCAGACGTTGACGCCAACCTGCCGAGAGGTTTTTGGCAAGCTCGTTTTCGCGTCCGGAAAGGTCGGCCATTTTCAAGATGTATTCGCGGCGCTGCGCGAAAACGTCGTCTGAAAGCTCATAGACCCCGCCGTAGAAACGCAGGTTTTCATCAACGGTCAGATCTTCGAAAAGCGAGAATTTCTGCGACATGTAGCCGATTCGCCGACGAATCTCATCGGAACGCTTGGCCACATCGACCCCTAACACATAGGCCTTGCCAGACGTCGGTTTCAACCCGCCGGTGAGCATGCGGATGGTCGTGGTTTTACCTGAGCCGTTCGCCCCCAAGAAGCCGAAGACTTCTCCGGCAGGCACCTCAAAGCTGATGCCTTTCACCGCGGTGAATTTGCCAAAGGCCTTGGTCAAGTTCTGTATTGAAACTGCTAGTTCGCTCATGTTTGGCCCTCCCGCCTAACTCGTCAGCCGGTGGCGGGTGGCGAACACGGCAGAGGTGAAGACGGCGACAGCCAGGGCTGCCAGCGAAAGCAGCGGCACGGCCATGTCTGTGAAATCGGCATGTTTCATGAATGCGGCCCTCATAATCACCAAGATGTGGGTCAGCGGGATGAACTTGGGTATCCAAGCTATCCAGGCGGGCATAGCCTCCAGCGGGAAGACGAAACCGGAGAGCACCATGGATGGGATTAGGATGAAAACCACCGCTTGCTGTGACTGTTGGCGGGTGGAGGAAATCAACGAAATGAGCAGCCCCAACCCCAGCGAAGACAGCAGGAACAGTGCCAGGCCGGCCAGTGCCAGCCAGATGTTCCCAATGAATGGCACCTGGAACCACCAAGCCCCAAGCGTCCCGACAAAGACCGATTGAACAAAAGCCGCGGCGGCATACGGCGTGACTTTGCCGATGATGTATTCACCCGGGCGTATGGGGGTGATGAACATCTGTTCCAAGGCTCCCGATTCCTCTTCGCGCACCACCGCCATCGACATAATCGCCATTAGCGACATCATCATGATCATGCACATCAACCCCGGAATCATGGCATTGATCGGAGCCATAGTCGGGTTGTATTCCACCCGCACCTGGGCGTCAATGCCCGGCATCGACAAGCTGACTCCGCTCTCGGCGGCGATCTGGGCGTTGAACGTCTGCATTATCTGCATGGCATACCCGCTAGCCACCGTGGAAACCTGTGAATTGGAGCCATCGACGACTAAGCCGATAGGAGCCACTTGGCCAGAGTTCACCAAGGCCCCGGTATCCTTTGGCACCACCAAAACCAGCAGCACCTCACCATCGTCCAGCAGGGGTTTCATCTGCGTCTCAGAGGTCAGATGCCGCGTCACAACGAAAAAGCCGGAGGCGGTGAACGCAGATTCCAGCTTTCTCGAAGTCGGTGAGTGATCCAGATCGACGACGGCCATTTTGAGGTCTTTAATCTCAGCGCCGACGACGTAGCCCAGCAGGAGCAACATCATGATGGGCATCACAGCCAACAGCCGTAAAAGCAACGGGTCTCGCTTGAGCTGCATAAACTCTTTCCAGACCAGCAGCCGAATGCGTTTTAGGCTCATCGGATCTTCCTCCGATATAGCTGGGCGGCGATACCCAAAACCACGACTGCGAAAACCGTCATGGAAAGCATTTCAGGCTGAACGTCCGCAAAATCTCCGGACTTCAAAAAGACTTCGCGGGTCATCGTGACCATATACCTGGCCGGCATCAGGTAGGAAACCCATTGTAAGAACGGCGGAATTTGGTCGAGGGGGAAGGCAAAATCTGAGAGTAGGAACGAGGGCAGGAATGCCGCCAGCATCGCCAGCAAATTGGCAGATTCCAAGGTGTCGCAGACAGCCGAGATCACCAGCCCCAGCGCCAAACCGCAAACGCAATACAGCATCGCGCCCGCCCCGAAAGCCAGCAAGTTGCCCCGTAGCGGGATGCCGAACAGCACCCAGCTTATGCCGGTGATCATCGTGATCTCGACCAACGCCAACACCACCCAGGGCAGCAATTTGCCCACCAACAACTCAATCGGATGCACCGCGGAGACGGTGATCTGGTCTTGGGTGCCTTCGTCACGTTCCTTTACCAACGAGACAGCCGTCTGCTGCACAATCACCACCATCAAAATGACCGACATCAGCCCGGGTATGAGGAAGTCGGACGACTTCAACTCTGGGTTGTACCAAGTGCGCAGGCGGGGTTCGACGCCGCCCAGCCCCGAAACGTCCAGCCCCCGAACGTCCGCCCATTTAAGGCTCAGGCCACGGTTGTATTGCTGGGTCAAGGCGGTGGCTGCCGTTCGGGCTACCCGGCCAGAGTTGGGCTCACTGGCATCGACGAATACCCCGACCTGGGCATGCTCTCCCCGGGCTAGGTCGTCGCCAAACCCGGATGGTATCACCAGCGCGAGTTTCACCTGGCTTGAGTCGAAGGCGTCGTCGATTTCGGCAATATCATCACTGCGGGAGGCGATATCGAAAAGCCCGCCGGAAGCAAGCGAGGCCACATACTCGCGGCTTGCCGCGGTGTTGTCCTGGTCGACAACCAACATCGGCACATCGCGGATGTCGAAGCTGATGGCATATGCGAAAAGCAGTAATTCGATAATCGGCAGCAGCAACACTCCCGAGAGCATCCGCGGATCTCGGATGAGGTGCAAGAATTCCTTGCCGACGATTGCTAAAACCCGGTTGACCATCAGAGTTCGCCGCCCAAATGATCGTCGCGACCGGGCTCCGCCAAAGCTGCGAAGGCGCTCTCCATATCCATCGGGATGGTTTCTAGCTGATACGAAAGCTGTGAGCCAAGCAGCACCTCCTGGATCCGCCGCGCACCAGCTCTTTCTTGCGGGACGAGTACCCGCACGGCATCGCCAAACAAATGGGTGGAAGTGAAAGAGTGCGAGCCTTCCAGCGCCTGCAGTGTCAAGCGCGGGTTCTCAGATGTCACCTCTATCAGCACCCCGCCAACTCGGGCTTTGGTCTGCGCGGGGGTGCCCACATGGGTGAGCTTTCCCGCTGCGATAAAGGCGATTTGGGTGCAGCGTTCGGCCTCATCCATATATGGCGTAGCCACAAAGGTGGTTTTGCCGTCTTCTCGCAAGCGATCGATGACTTCCCAGAATTCGTGCCGCGAAACTGGGTCAACACCGGTGGTGGGCTCGTCGAGCAGCAGCAATTCTGGCTCATGCATCAGCAGAGATGCCAGCATGAGTTTCTGCTTCATTCCCCCGGACAGCCTCCCGGCTCGGCGTTTGGCGAAGTTCGCCAAACCCATCTGGGCGAGCAGCCGAGTCGAACGCAGCTGCCGGTCAGCCTTCTTTACGCCACGCAGTTTGGCAAAAAAATTAATGTTTTCGGCGACGGTCAGGTCGGGGTACATCGAGAATTTTTGCGGCATATAGCCCAGCAATGGAGTGATTTCATCAGGACGGCGGCGCAACGAGATCCCGAAGATTTCGACGTCCCCCTCATCTGGGGCCAAAACGGTGGCGAGGAGTCGAATCAGCGTGCTCTTGCCAGCGCCATCTGGGCCAAGCAACCCGAAAACGGCACCTTTCGCGACGTCAAGCTCGATGCCGTCGACCGCTCGGATTGCCCCGAAAGCCTTGGTAAGCCCGGCGTCGTCCGTGCTGGTAATTGCTGATGTCATGTCTTGGCCTGCTAGCTGCTGCTCGTTACTCTCCGAGCTTGATGTTTATCGGCATCCCAGCCTTCAAAATGCCAGATTGATCGGTCAACCGCACTCGAATCTGATAAACGAGCTTCGTGCGTTGGTCTTCGGTTTGGACGGTGTTGGGGGTGAACTCGGCATCGCTGGCAATGTACTCGAGCGTCCCGGTGAATTGTTCGTCACCCGAATCAGAGGTTATGACTGCTTTCTGTCCCAATTTCACTTCGCCAAGACGATCTTCTGGCACGTATCCGCGAGCGAAAATATCGGTGGGATCCAGAATGGTTAGCAAGGTTCTGGCGGGGGAGGCCGCCTGCCCGACGTTTGTTATCACGGACGTCACGATGCCGCTCGCCGGAGCCTTGACGCTGGCGTAACCCAGCTGCACCTTTGCCAGTTTCACTTGGGCTTTTGCCTGCTCGATCTTGGCTTTGGCGGCTTTCTCGTCGGCCTTGGTGCCGTCGTCTTTTGCTTGATCAAGAGCCGCGTTTGCAGCTGTGACACCGGCGTTTGCTTGATCCAGCATCAGCTGCAGGGCTTGCGAATCCAGAATTACCAGTTCGTCTGCGGCCTTGACCTGCTGGCCTTCTTCAACTTTGATCTCAATGATTTGGGCAGCTATCAGCGCGGATACCTGATACTCGGTGGCCTCTACAGAACCCGAGACGCTTAAACCGGTCTCGGCCGGCGTTTGGGTGGACGTCCACCACCACCAAATGCCGCCGCCGACGAGGGCTGCCACTACAGCGGCAATCGCGATCTTGGCTTTGGGCTTACTTGCTGCCATGGCTATTCGCTTTCATCAGTCGTTCTCACAGGGGGTTATGTGTAGCGTCACCGGCGTTCCCCGGGGTAGCGCGGTGGTGGTTTCAACAGTGAAACCAAAAGCCCGGGTGAGAGCCACTGTGGTGGTGGGGTATGAACTTGGCGGGTAGACCGCCTCTTGGCCGACGAAGGAGATGCTGCCGGCAATGGGTTCGCCCGGCCAGTCAGTCTCAATGGCAACTGCTGTGCCAGAACAGAGTTGACTGCGATTTTCGGGGGCAATCCAAGAGTGGATTTTCACCGGTGCCTCGGCGCGGATGAGGGCAACGGCGGCTTCGGGAGCCAGTACTTGCCCAGCCGTGGCCACCTCGATGATTTGCCCGCTCACTGGAGCTGCTATCCTCGTTTGGCTGAGTTGGAAATCCGCAACCGCCACGGGCACTTGGGCAACCTCAGCGCTCACCTTCGTCAGCTCTTTGAGGCTATTTAGGGTGGCAACCGCGTCGTCGAGTTCCTTCTCGGCCTTTTCGAGCTTTGTTAGGCCGCTCTTGGCCTCGCTCTCGCCCTTCTTGATTTTTGCCAGCCCGGCTTTGAGTTTCTTGGCCGCGGCAGTGAGCTTGACCTGTCCAGCTTTCACCTGCTTTAGGCCAGCTTCCGCCTTGGCCCGTTCGATTCCAGAAGGTAGAAAAGCCAGGAGTTGCTCAAGCTGTTTTTGCTGGGCCTTGAGTTGGGTTTGGGTGTTGTTCACCACTTTTGTTTGAGTATTGGCTTCTTTCTTGGCCTTATCCAGCTTCTTCTGGGCCTTGCGGATTTTGGCTCGGCCGTCGCTGACATCGGCGTATTTGCCTTTGACTTCCTGGAGCTGGCTTTCCACCACTGCCGGCCCGGCGGCGGCGACGGCAGCTTCGGCTTTTCGAGATTCTTTGGCAGCTTGCAGGGCGGTGTCGTCCATGGTGAGAAGCAAATCCCCTTGGGCAACGAAATCACCGATACCCACTTCGACCGACATCACCGAGAATGCGGAGCTTTGAGGTGCGCTCGCCTGAACGCTGGATGAGCCGCCGTCGGCATTGCCATTTGCGCTCAGAGCTGCTCCAGGCGTCTGGGAATCACTTGAATACAAGGGGATGTCCGCCAAGACTTGGGGAGACGCCAGGGAAGGGAGGCTCACTTTTGTGACTGCGGCATCCACCGTTCCCACTGTGACAATCTCATTTGCGGAAGTGCATCCGGCAGCCAGCGTCAAGGCCATTGTCATCCCCGCCGCACAATATCGAAGCTTCATTGCTACCTTCTTCAGCACTCGCGGGCAATTGTACCCGTTCCACTCCAGCGACGGGCGTGGCGAGTGCTATGGCTGTGGGATTGTTGTGAGTTCGCCATGAAAAGTGACTTGTTTGAATCCGGGGAAATCTGCCGGGGGCTTCCGATAGTAAGATTTGGCGTGTGAGCAACGTGTCAGCCTTAGAGCGTCGAGCCCGAGTGTTGAACAATTTACCTATCGAACCTGATCGTTCAGTTCCGCTCCCCAAGCGCGTCTTTAAGTCTGCGTTGACGTGGGCGTTGCTCTTTGCCACCTTGGTATTTGCGGTGCTGCTGTGGGAACAATACGCGATGACCACCGCAGATTCGCAGGCCATTGACAACGTCGCCCCATCCATCAATTTCAGCGCCATCAAGAAGTCTTTCTTTTTTGCCTTGCCGACGCTGCTGTTTTGGATAGTCGTCTTTGTGCTCATTGATCGTTTTCGTCCGGCTCGGCTGGCTCTTTGGTACGTGGCCCTAGGCTGGGGTATTGCCGTTTCAACCTGGATTTCGATCTACGCCAACACTTGGGCATCGCAGTATTTAGGGGTATCTCAAACCGGGGGAGACCCAGCGGCATCAGCCCGCACGGCAGTATTCGTGGCTCCTTTCGTCGAAGAAGCATCCAAGGCCACGGTGCTGTTTTGGCTGGCGATCTTGGTGCGCTATCGGCTGGTGTCAAAGCTCTCCATGATTACTTTGGCAGGTTTGAGCGCTGCCGGGTTCGCCTTCACCGAGAACATCATCTACTACGCGCGGGCTATCGTGTATTCGGCTAGCGTCATTGAAGTTGGCGATGCTAACAGCGCCGTCGGCCAGCTGGTGTGGATGCGCGGGCTCTTCACCGCTTTTGGCCATCCGCTCTTCACCTGTATGACAGGTTTGGGGCTCGCGGTGGCGTTGCGAACGCGCTCGAAAGTCGTGCGAGTCCTAGCGCCGCTGATTGGCTTTGGGGCAGCTGCTCTGATGCATATGCTTTTCAACTCGCAGGTGACTATTCAGAGTGAAAACACCCAGGTTTGGATCTACTTCATCTTGGTGTTGCCTTCGATGATCATGTTGGTGATTGCGCTTTTCAGGCAGGAATTCGCGCAGGGGCGTTTGATCAGGGCTCGTTTGACCGATTACGTCCGGATGGGTTGGCTAAATGAAAGCGACCCGGTGGTTTTCTCCAAGCTGCGTACCCGTTTGCGGGCATTGCTGCTGGCTTTATTGCGCGGGTGGCGCCCGTTCGCGGCGACGGTGCTGTTACAGCGCACCATGACGGAGCTAGCTTATTTAAGGGACGCCGAAGCCAGCGGAATCATTGACAGCGCTGCCGATTTTCGGGCGAAAGAACTGGTGACCAGCACTCGAAAACTGCGTACCACCGGTATCGACGATCCGCGCGAAGTCTCCTTTCGCCTGCCGGCCTTCCTGCGGCGTATCCCGCAACTGTTTTCTCGGCGCAAAGCCGTGGTGGCGAATACCCCCGAGGTGCCAGGCTGGGCTCCGCCGGCAGTTTCGTCCACTGTCTATGGCTATTCGGCGGTAAACCCCACTTGGGGTCCGCCGCCTGGATAACAATTTGATAACTGTGGATAACTTTTTAGTTTTCCACAATTCTGAATTAGTTGGCGAATTCTGGTGCTCCGCCGCAATAACTTCAGTTATTGAAAGGAGTTCATTATGGAAGCCCATATTTGGATGACAGGCCGTGTTGGCTCAGATGTCGAACGTCGTGATGTGAGGGAAGGCCTCATGTTTGCCAGTTTTAGGCTGGCTTGCACCCCGCGCCTACACCGCGCTGGGGAATGGGTAGATGCTGATACCACTTGGATCACAGTTGACTGTGTTCGGGCGTTGGCCGAGAACGTATTGGCAAGTATCTCTAAAGGCGACCCGGTGATAGTGGTGGGCAGGCTTCGCACCCATGCTTGGGTGGATGCCACCGGAATTCCCCACGAGAGGCTCACAATTGAGGCAGCCAGCGTCGGCCATGATCTCACCGTCGGCCGTACAGCATTCGAGCGTGTCCGGCCATCTCTGAGCCGTCCGGAGTCGGTCGAGCTAGGCGATTCGGTTGAGTCGGTTGAGTCGGTTGAATCAATTGAGGAGATTGTGGACGCTGTGCTTGAGGCAGTCGCCTAGCGATGGGTTGTGTCAAGGCGCTGAAGGCCGCAAAACCATAAAAACCATCAATGGCAGGCCTGGCCTTCTTACCGAATGGGCGGTATCGAGCCGTTGGAAGTCGCAAAAGGCACCCGAAGCTGAGCGGGGGATCTCGATTCGTCGGGCTCCGCACTTTTGTTCCCTGCAGGCTCTCTGCGGCTCTCAACGGGGCAGTGTGGCCAAGCACCCATCCGATCCCGGAATCGTCGTTGTTGAGGGCGGCTCTCAACTGGCACAGTGTGGCCAAGCACCCATCCGATCCCGGAATCGTCGTTG
>JAITSW010000153.1 GCA_031287505.1 Propionibacteriaceae bacterium | reverse complement strand
TCCCCCACTGCAACAAGGAGTTTGCGATGTACAGATCAATGCTTTACCTCCACGTCAAACCCGGCCAGGCTGACGCCGCCATCGAGTGGTATAAAGAAGCCCGGGTACTAGAAAAGGCTGTCGAAGCTGTCGGCTGTGTCAGCACCGAAATCTATAAACTTCCAGATGAGCCGGACACCCTCTTTGTCACCGCGTACTGGAAGAATTTCGAAGACTACCAACGTTGGGTCGACCATCCGCTGCGCAAAGAACTGGCACCGGGCGTCAACGCACTTTTGGACGAAACCCACGAATTCAACGAAAAATCGAAGGGTTTGCTGCTCGAGAGTGGCCACGCCGCACCAATCATCTAGTAAGAAGGTAACTCAATGTCGCTACTAGCAGTAACCAACGCCCGTGTCGTCAATGGCATCACACCTCCTGGCGAACCCCGCACTATCTTGGTTGGCGCTGATGGATTGATTGCCAACACTGACGCCGGCTCTGATATTCCCGCAAGCGCCGTCGTGGTTGACGCGGCCGGACGCAGCGTCCTCCCGGGTCTGATCGACGCGCATATCCATATCTATGCGATGTCGATGATTATGGACGAGATCAATCGCGCGCCGCTGAGTTATATTGCTTTAAAGGGAAGCCAAAGGCTCGCTGGCGCGCTACGCCGCGGCTTTACTACTTTGCGGGACGTTGCCGGTGGCGATATCGGCCTTGACCGGGCAATCAAAGAAGGCGTTATCCCCTCTCCGCGGTTGCTCTACACCGGCCCGGCAATCAGCCAAACTGGGGGTCATGGCGATGGTCGAAACCCGCATTACGAAATGCATCCCGACTGCGGCTGTTTGGCAATGAGCGTAATTTGCGATGGTGCCGACGCGATTCGCGCAAAGGTACGTGACCTATTGCGCACGGGTTCCTGCGGAATCAAATTGATGGTTTCCGGCGGAGTGGCCTCGCCAACTGACCCAATCATGGTGACGCAGCTCTCACCAGAAGAAATCCAAGCGGCAACCTACGAAGCCAACCGCCGAGGCGCTCACGTTGCCGCTCACGCCTATCCCCCAGAAGCAATCAAACTCGCTGTGGAAAATGGCGTTCGCACTATTGAGCATGCCAATTTGATTGACGTTGAAGCTGCCAAGGCGGTGGCAGCAGCCGGTGCGTACATCATTCCGACCCTGGTCACCTACGACGCGATGAACCGCCGTGGCGATGAGGTGCGGCTCACTCCGGAAAGCGCCGCAAAAAACACCGTGGTGCTAGAAGCCGGGAAAGAGGCAATCCGCATCGCGCGGGCGGCAGGCTGCAAGATCGGTTGGGGTTCTGACCTGATGGGCGATCTTGAAGACGAAGAACTCGCCGGGCTGCGGTTGCAGGCCGAAGTCGAGGGTATCGAGCGTACTATCGAAGCGGCCACGGCTACCAATGCCGAAGCTATTCAGCGTCCCGACCTCGGCAAAATTGAAGTCGGCCGCGTCGGCGACCTTTTGATTCTTGACGGCGATGTGCTGGCTGATCCAGCGCTGCTTTGGGATGAAACCAAGACCCGGACAGTTATCCAGGGCGGCAAGGTGGTGTCTTGCGCTCCGGCAGCCTCCCAACCACAGTAAACGGTGGAAGCGGCGAAGCTAAATAAGCCCCTTCCCTAAACGTAAAAACAATGAAAAGGATCTGTGATGAGTGATACCGAGAATGCCGTGGCTGCTCCAAAAAAGCAGCCTACCGGCTATGTGATAGCCGGAATTTCCGGCAACGTCTTGGAGTGGTTCGACTTTGGCATCTACAGTTATTTTGCTGTCGCCATTTCGGCTAACTTCTTCCCTGCCGACGCTGACCAGATCGTCGCCTTGATGAATACCTTCCTTGTTTTCGGGTTAGGCTTCTTGGCCCGTCCCATCGGCGGTTTCATCTTCGGCCACTTTGGTGATCGGATTGGCCGCAAGAATACTTTGTCTATCACCGTTGTGCTGATGGGTCTGAGCACCTTCTTGATTGGCTGCCTGCCCAGCTATGCCACTGCCGGCGCCTTCTCCACGGTTATCTTGGTTTTGCTGCGCATCTGCCAGGGCATCTCCGCTGGAGGCGAATGGGGTAACGTCATTTCCTTCTTGGGCGAATTCGCCAAGCCCGGGAATCGCGGCCTCATTGTCAGCTTCTCGCAGGTCGGCTCTGCGGTTGGCCTGTTGATCGCGTCTTTGCTGGGTCTTTTGCTCAGTAGCACCATGGCTGAGGTAGATCTGCTGGGATGGGGCTGGAGAATTCCCTTCATTGCCGGTATTGCCATCGCCATCCTCGGCTTCTACATGCGCCGCGGCGTTGACGAAACCCCTGTCTTCACTGAAAAGAAAGAACATCAGGAACTGGTTTCCGCGCCGATCATCGAGGTTTTCAAGACCAGCTTGAAGCCAATGCTTGGTGTTTTCCTTTGCACCGCCGGCGGATTCACCGCCTATTGGTTGATCTTGAGCTACATGCCCACCTATTTCACCAAGTTCCTCAATACCAGTAGTCAAGATGCCTTCTTGTTATCGTCGCTTACGTTGGTCGCGTACATTATCGTCCTGCCTATCGCCGGTTTACTGGCTGACCGGTTCGGCCGGAAGCCGTTAATGCTCGTTGGCACTATCGGGATCGTCCTCTTGAGCTATCCAGTTTTTGCAATGGTGACGGGAACGGAATCACTGACGATACGCATTCTTTTGGTGATGGGCTTGGCAGGTGTTTTCGCATTGATGAACTCGGCGTTTACCTCGGCTATGCCGGAGTCATTCCCAGCGAAGGTGCGTGTCACAGGTGTGTCTATCCCTTACAACCTGGGTAGTGCGCTTTTCGGTGGAACGTGTTCTATGGTGGCCACGGCCCTTATTGGCTCCACTGAGAATCCGAATGTCATGATGCTCCCCATCTACATTACGGTCATGATGTGCGTCAGCTTGATTTCGCTCATCTTCATCATCAAAGAGACCGTCAACAAGGATTACTCCGCTTAGTAATCACCTTAAGGCATGGGGGAAGCGACGAAGGCTCGCTTCCCCCATGCCTTTACGGCGTTAGCGTGGTGTCAGCGTTCGGTCAGCGTGATTTGGGGACGGTCCTTTGTGACGCTGCGCAAATCATGCTGCCCAAATCATGCTGAACACTGCTCCCAACACCGCCCCAACGCCGCAGACGCTACTTGCAATGCTGGGGGGTTCCTGGCCCGAAGGCGGAATGAAGGTGAAAGGTTTGCTTCGGTGCTAGGTTAGCGTGATGGAGTTCGCCATCGTCTTCCTCGCCGGTATCGGTGCTGGTGTTGTCAATACCGCAGTCGGAGCCGGGTCTTTGATCACCTATCCGGCGTTGCTGCTGGCGGGACTTCCCCCTGTGGTTGCGAATGTGACCAATACTGTTGGCCTCACGCCGGGCTCGGTAGCCGGCACCTGGGCATATCGTTCAGAATTGCGATCACAAAAACGACTTATTGTCCTGCTGCTCCCGGTTGCCGCCCTTGGCGCGGTCGCTGGTGCCGCCCTGTTACTCACACTGCCCAGCGAAACGTTCAAATTTGTTGTGCCAATCCTCATCATCGCTGCCGCCTGCCTAGTTGGACTCCAACCTTTATTGGCGAAGTCAAATTCCGAAGTCCGCCCACATCACCTCGCGTTAGCTGTTTCGGTTACCGGCGCAAGTGTCTACGGTGGATACTTCAGCGCTGCCCAGGGAATCATTCTCCTAGGATTTCTCGGCATTTTTCATAAGGGCGGCATTCAAACCCAGAACGCCCTAAAGAACCTCCTCCAAACTGCGGTAAACATCGTCGCAGCGGTTTTCTTCCTCATTACCTCCCAAGTCGATTTCCGCCATGTGCTTTGCGTTGCCGCTGGCTCCCTACTCGGTGCGCCTTTGGGTGCCTGGTTAGCGCGGCGTATCCCGCAACTGCTCTTTAGAGCCATTGTCACCGTTTTCGGATTGGCAGTTGGAATACTCCTTATTATCAGGGGCTAAAGCTTCATGAATTGCTCAGCCGTGCGCACTTCTCTTAGAGCAAAGGCGGTGGCCAAAACCCAAATGGCACCCCCAGAGCTCTGATCGCCGTTATCGTCACTCATGGCGGCATGGGGCTGATAGCGTTAACAATCGCAGGGATCTCTGTAGGCGACGAGAGTAATTACAACCACGAGGTTTGATATGAGTGTGCAAAACGCACCAAGTTCTCCTTCCCGTGTGAAAGTGCCGGTGATGGCAGATGTGGCAAAGCTAGCCGGAGTCTCACTTCAAACTGTGTCGAGAGTCCTTAACGGCCATCAGTGGGTCTCTGATGAAACGCGCGCTAAAGTAATGAAGGCGGTAGATTCTCTAGGCTATCGCCCCAACTTGGCAGCCAGGGCTTTAGCCTCCAGCCGCTCCAAGATCATTGGCGTAGTTGTGGTAAATGTTGAGCTCTTCGGCCCATCCGGCGCGCTCTTGGGCATTGAGCAGGCAGCTCGGACTGCAGGTTATTGGGTGAGTGTGGCGTCCCTTCCAAAGGTCGGAATTCCAGAGCTTAATAACGCGATAGACCACTTCATCGATCAGCAGGTCGATGCGATAGTTGTCATTGCCCCGAATCAGCTGATTCTCGATGCCGCTGCCAGAGTGGAAAGGAACACTCCCCTGATTGCTGTCACGGCTGGAGAGATTGATTCGGGCATTCTTTCAACTGTCGATTTTGACCAAGAACTCGGAGCTCGGTTGGCTATGCGTCATCTGATAGGGCTGGGGCATACGAGAATTGCGCACTTCAGCGGGCCTAAGTCCGAGTTCCACTCTCAGAGCCGACAGCTTGGATGGGAAAAAGAGCTTGCCGCGCATGGTTTGCCAAAGGGACAGCTATACCCGGGGGACTGGACAGGGGCAACTGGATACCAGCTTGCCCGGGACTTGCTGGCAACTGGCGGCGAGCTGCCTACCGCGATATTCGTCGCTAACGATCATGCCGCGATGGGTGTTCTGCGAGCCTTCGGAGATGCGGGTCTGAGAGTGCCCGAGGATATTTCAATAGTCGGCTTTGACGACATA
>JAITSW010000143.1 GCA_031287505.1 Propionibacteriaceae bacterium | reverse complement strand
AGTTATTACCGGAAACGTCGGCCCTGGCGAACTGGCTATTTCGCGCGTCGAGCAGCGGAATGTCCCCGGGTGGATTTCTAAACGGCGTTCGGGGACTCGCGCCGAAGAAGCCGCAAATGCGGCAATTGCCGGCCAAAACGCGGCCGGCAAATGATTCTGGGTGGTTCTTTGCTGCCCAGGTCTTGAGATTTTGTCTTTGACTTCATACGGCTAGTAGAAAACACGTAGAGTTAAGCGCTGTCTGACAGGAGGATTTGTGGGCGAAATCACGCGGCCAATGGAACGCCATTTAATGGTGTGCACCGGACGGGCATATCCCGAGCTGAGTGAGGAAATCGCAAATTTATTGGGTGTGGAGCTTGTTCCGACGCGGGCGCTCACCTACGCAAACTCTGAGATCTATGTGCGTTTCGAGGAATCTGTGCGCGGGGCAGACGCGTTCGTCATTCAGAGTATGCCTGCCCCGGTGAACGAATGGCTGATGGAACAGCTCATCATGGTCGACGCCTTGAAACGCGCCTCTGCCAGCCGCATTACCGTGATCGTCCCGTCTTATCCATATGGCAGGCAAGACAAAAAGCATGCCGGGCGCGAGCCCATTTCAGCGCGCTTGGTGGCCGATTTATACAAGACGGCTGGTGCTGACCGTCTGATGACGATTGACTTGCACGCCGATCAGATCCAGGGCTTCTTCGACGGGCCGGTGGATCACCTGATGGCTCTGCCAGCCTTGGTTGACTATGTCAGGGGCAAATACTCGATGAGTGATCTCACCGTCGTCTCCCCAGATGCCGGCCGGGTGCGTTTGAGCGATAAATGGTCTGACGCGTTGGGTGCTCCATTAGCCATTATCCACAAACGCCACGATCCGAATAAGGCCAACGAAGTTGCTGTCGGCGAGGTTGTTGGCGACGTTGCCGGCCGTGTTTGCCTGCTGGTAGACGACATGATCGACACCGCCGGCACTATCTGCAAAGCCGCCGCCGCTTTGAAAGGCAACGGCGCTTCCAAAGTCATCGCCGCTTGTACCCACCCGATTCTTTCCGGGCCGGCTCCGGTGCGGCTGAACGAATCTGCTTTTGACGAGATTATCGTCACCAACACCCTGCCTATCGCAGAGACCGTCAACATCCCGAAGATGACTGTAATTTCGGTGGCCCCGCTGATGGCGTCGGCCATTAAGGCTGTTTTCGAAGATGGTTCGGTGGCTTCGCTGTTTGGCTAACCTCTGCGCCTATGAAAAGGCAGTGCCGGGCGATCACGAAGGTGCAGCTAGCCGTCGGCTAGCCTCTGCGCCTATGCAGAGGCAGACCCGGAGAGATTAGCTTTTTCGACCAACCCGAGTTTGGATCAAGCAGGTTACCTCGTAGGGAATCGTTCCCATCAGCCCGGCGATTTCATCCACGGTGATGCGCTCATTTCCGTCGGCGCCAATCAGGACAACCTCGTCTAAGACGGCGGCATTTGTTTGCGGCCCCAGGTCGACCATGAACTGGTCCATGCAGATTCGTCCGGCAATCGGGTAGCTTTTACCGCCTATGAGCACCCGGCCGCGGTTAGAGAGCAGCCGCGAATAGCCATCCCCATAACCGACGGGGACGGTGCCGATATAGGTGTCAGTTTTGGCCGTCCAGGTGCGTCCGTAGCCTACTGTCTCGCCGGCGCTGACGCGCTTGACAAAACTGAGTTTCGACGTCCAGCGCAGGGCTGGCTCAATGGCTACCGAACGGGCGGTGGCGGGGTCGGGGTAGGCGCCGTAAATCATGATGCCCGGGCGCACTAGGTCAAACCAGGCATCCGGATGTGCCAAGACGGCTCCCGAGTTTGCAAGGTGCTTCGTGAGGGTGCCCGCAACTGCTTCGGTAGCGGCACAGGCATCGGCGAAGACTCGGATTTGCCGCTGCGAAAACTCGTCCTGGCTTGGGGTGTCGGAGACCGGCATGTGGGAGAAGATGCCGGTGAGCATCAGGTTTTCATTTTGAACGGCCGATTTGGCCAACAAAGGCGCGGCTTCTGGGGGACAGCCGATCCGGCGCATTCCGGTGTCAACTTTTAGGTGGACGTTGGCAACGGCGCCCAGCAGTTTGGCCGCCCCGGAGATTTCCCGCACCGCCTGTCCGTCGGTGATAGGCAGCGTGATTTGATGCTCCAATGCGGCGAGCACTTCGGGTCCTCGTGCAACGGAGAGCTTCAGGATTGGCAAAGTGATACCGGCATTGCGCAGTTCGACACCTTCGCCGACGGTGGCTACCCCCAGCCAATCGGCAGCCTTTGTGCGCTCAATCATCTTGGACACCGCTACCGCGCCGTGCCCATAGGCATTTGCCTTCACCGGTGCCAAGACGAGCCGGGAGGTGTGTTTACGCACCGCCACAAGATTCGCATGGATCGCGTCGAGCAAAGTAGCGGCTGTGGATGAGGATGGAACAGAACTGATGGTCACCCTGGCATCCTACTGGGAAGGCGAACTGCGTCAGGCCAAAGTTGCCACCAAAATGGACTTGATTGAGTGCATCCGATTTTCGGCCTGGGTGAAGACGATTGACGCCTCAGATTCAAACACCTCGTCGGTGACTTCCAGTTCGCCAAGGCCGAATTTCTGGAAGATCTTCTCGCCGATGGCGGTTTCCCGGTTGTGGAAGGACGGTAGGCAGTGCATGAACTTTACGTTGCTTTTGCCGGTGGCGCGCATCAACCCGGCATTAACCTGATAGGGCTTGAGCAGCGAGATCCGCTCAGCCCAGATTTCGTCTGGCTCACCCATGGAGACCCAGATGTCGGTGTGAAGGAAGTCGCATCCCTCGACGGCGGCCAAGTCTTCGGTCAAGGTCAGCTTGGCTCCGGTTTCGGCGGCAATGCGCTGCGCATGTGCGATCACCGTTGGATCAGGCAGCAACTCAGCCGGGGAGATAACGCGCACATCGGCACCCGCCAAGGCTCCTCCCACCAGCAAAGAGTTGCCCATATTGAAACGGGCGTCCCCAAGGTAGGCAAAGGAGATTTCGCTGCCGGGCATTTCGGATGCCTCACTCATGGTGAACATGTCGCAAAGGCTCTGGGTGGGGTGCCAATCATCGGTCAGCCCATTCCAAACCGGCACTTTGGAGTGCTCGGCCAACGTTTCGACCGTGCTTTGCCGGGTGCCCCGAAACTCAATGCCGTCAAACATCCCGGCTAAGACCCGGGCGCTGTCGGCAGTTGACTCCTTGTGCCCAAATTGTGAGGCATCTGCGGTGAGGACGGTGGTGTGCGCGCCCTGGTTGTGGGCGGCCACCTCAAAGGCGCAGCGGGTGCGCGTAGACGTCTTCTCAAAGAGCAAGGCGATGTTTTTGCCCCGCAGGCGCTGCTCTTCTATCCCCGCTTGCCGCGCCATCTTAAGCTCTCGGGTCAGAGCTATCAAATACTCCCATTGGGCGGGGGTGAAGTCGATCTCCTTAAGGAAGTCTTTCCCGTGTAGCGTGTTAGCCATTGGCGCTCCTGAAATGACGAAAGAGCGAGTCTATCACCGGTTCGCCATGACGCATGTCGTTCAAGATGCCGCTTAAAGAGATTGTCCCGCCACTGATTCTTCCCTGGGACAAGGTGCCAAGGCCAATGTCGGGCGAAGTCGTCGAATAGGATCGGTGCCATGGTTGGAAGACTCCTAATAAACATGGCGGCTTTGGGGTTGGCTACTTGGTTGGTTCCGGGTATCGAACTCGCGCATGGCAGCCTAGCGGATTCTGTTATCGCCCTAGCTTTGGTTGCGGTGGTCTTCGGCGTGGTAAACACGGTGGTCAAGCCCTTGTTCACTTTGCTGTCTTCGCCGCTAATCTTGCTCACTTTGGGTTTGATGCTGTTGGTCGTCAACGCGGCTTTGCTGGGGCTGACGTCTTGGCTGGCCGGGCTCTTTTCGCTGGGGTGGTTTGTCGACGGTTTCTGGGCGTCCCTTTTCGGCGCGATTGTGGTCTCGGTGGTGAGCTTCATTTTGAACGTCTTTGTAGGGAAAAAGTGAGGACTTCGGCGATAGAATGAGCCAACGGCCGCTTCGGCGGCACCTCTAACAAAGCGCTACCGGAACAGGTGGGACGACATGCATATCCTCGTTGTCGATGACGATCAGGCCGTACGGGAT